>JBEKIY010000001.1:0-29564 GCA_050011495.1 Saccharimonadales bacterium (SeqCode)
AATGTAATACCCCCTACAAGAGTTATAATTAAGATATAAGAGGAGGTTCCTAAATGAATGACTATTTTCACGATTTGAAAGGTGAAGCGTTAACCAATAATTATTTTCGTCACGTTATTGAAACGGGCGAAAATATGCAGGTTGTCCTAATGAGCATTGCGCCGGGCGAGGAGATTGGCATGGAAGTGCACCCTGATAATGAGCAATTCTTACTGTCTGTTGCTGGTCAAGGTAAAGTTATTCTCAACGGCGTCGCAGCCGAGTTTAACGAGGGTGACATGGTTTTAGTTAAAGCCGGAGTGAAGCATAATTTTATAACTGTCGGCAATGAACCGATGAAAATCATCACATTATACTCACCACCGCATCATGCGCCAGGCACAATCCACAAAACTAAGGCTGAGGCCGATGCCAGCGAATAATTTAAAAGCAGAAAAATAAAATTTCGACTAAGAAGCAGGAGTTATTTTATCGCAGCTTTAATTTGCGCCGATTTAACGCTCCACAGTCTAATATTTTTTAATGGTTCTGAAGCAGTTCTGGCTGATTCGGGCATTTGAGATATTAAACTTTGAAGGGCAAATTTACGCTCTGATATTAACCGAGGATAGGTAATTACTTCGGTACCATTTGTAGAGCCAAGATCAATTATGCCAACAGAACCGTCTTCTGCTTTGGCGACAACAAAATGGCGGCGCGATGTTCCATCATCGAGACCAGTTTGGTAACCTCGACCGACATAAACCGGTTCTTTGTCTTCAACAAACCCAACTAAACTAGCCCTTTCTCCCTTAGGATCAAGATAAGTTATCGCAACTTTATCAATATTCGTTTCTTTACCTGAGTCGTCAATTGAGTTAACGGAGACATCAACCACTCCGAAGAGTTCTAAATCTGCCCGAATAATTGCCCTTAATGATTGGTGAACACCTTCATAACCGTTATGAGCGATTTCCATAGAACCATGGACTTTATTGGGTAATTCAAATACAAATCCAGGCACTAATTTATGGGTTTCGAATTTATACTGACTACCTATATCAGCCATAAAACTCTCAGTTCGGGAAGAGAGTTCTGAATTGGCTGTTTGATCTGTTTGTATTTGTTCTGACATAACATGATACTAACATAAGATAGTATAAATGTCAATATGGTGTAGTTATTAAATTAAATGCTCTAATTATTTATATGGGCTTTAGTAATTAAGTCGCTTGGACTGGTTGGCTAGATTCTCCAGGCAAAATACCCAGTTCGGTAGCTTGCCTGACTAAATTATTCGCACTTGCCTCATCAAACGGCAGCTCATCTTGCCGGAATAATCTTGCAACAGTGAGTTCCTGGTCACTACTCAAACAACCTTGACCATTACAGCCCGATAGTGGGATCGTTGTTTCAAGTCCGCCACAAAAACCGCCTAATCGTCTAACCCGCTCATCATTTGAGAAAATTACGGCCCTATCCATCTCAGATCGCAAATTAAGTCGATTAGCCAAGTAACAAGTACATTTTCCAAGTAATATTCTTAGCGCTCGAGTTTCCTCGCCCGTAGTTGATTCTTGGATGTTTTCAACCATATTTGTCCCCCTTATTTTAAATAGTTTCTTATACTATTTCGTGCAAAGCAAGCATAAGAGGAATGTTTTTATTGCAGATGACTTTGATAAACATTGCGTAATTTTATAATCGCTCGGTGAACTCTAACTTTGGCGGCACTCACGCTTTTATCGCCAAGTTGTTGAGCCAGTTTTTTATATTTGATCTCATGAAAATACCGCCCGATGAGCGTTTCGCGCTCTTTTGGCGTTAATTGGTCTGCAATATGCATAAAAAGTGTTTCTTGAAGTTCGGTATTTTCAAGGTGTATTTCTGGGTTATCAGTTATATTGTCTTGAGACGGCATAGCACCAAGTTGCCAACCAAAATCTTCTTCTTGGCCTAGAACATACTTGGATTGTTTTCTATAGAAGTCACTCAACTGATTAAACATAATATGATACAACCAGGTTGTAAATTTACTATCGCCACGTAGTTTTGGAAGATTTTCCCAAGCAAGTATGTAAGTTTCCTGGAGTATGTCGCTAACCGCATCAAAATCGCCGCCGGTTCGTTGAAGAGCAGATCTCTCTAATTGGTTGTATGTTAAGGAGAATAATTTTGAAAACGTTGCTTTCGCATTTTCTAATGCGGCATTGGCCTGAGCGGATTGTGGGTCGCAAGCGTGATAATGCTGGAGATGACCACGGACGTCCCAAGCTACACGTGTAACTTCGTCGGGTTCAACTCTACTATTCTCAGTCTGATCATGAAAATTTTCCATAGATCTAGCTATGTTTTCGTAGCCATATGATACAGCACACCCGAATTAATTCCTAAAACGACTTAAACTTAGGCGAGTACTTTCTCGTTTTAAATTCGTTATAGGCGGCTTCCAGATAAAACTTTAAAGCTTGAGTTGCTAAATAACCTTCATCTTCAATATGGAATGGGTTAGTACCTTCGGGAATTTCCGGTTCACCATGGATACTTTTAGCTAATGCCTCAGTTTTTAACAATAGTGATCCAAGGTTAATTTTATAATCGTCGTTCTTAGAATGTGGTTTTGCTTCAGCAGTTACTTCAGCATCTAGCGCGGCTAAATCAATTTCGTTAAATAGAAAACCGATGCGTTCTGATAAAAGACCATTTAAAACCTCGGAACCAGGATAAGCGTTTGCTAAAGCCATATTTGCAGCATCCCAGGTAACTTCACGGGCTTCTGGTAGGGAAAGATCGGCTTGTCTAAAATCTGATTCTGAAGAAGATTTCATATAATATATATTAACATAAGTAACATTAATAGTCAATTACGTTATTGGGCAGTTTATAGTAATTAGGATCTAAATTGACGATAAATTACTTACTGGACTTTGTAGCAGATATTCGGAGCAACTTGCCCGGGTTTGGTGTCCCATGACGGACAATAGTACCCGTCTTGTTTAGCCCTGGCGCAGAATTGCGCTGGCACGCCGCTGATTGAACATGAAGCTTGTTTGGAATTAGCGTTATTCTCAAGCTTTACTTGATTCGATGTCTGGTGATAAGAATAAATTTCCCAACCAATGAAGCAGAGGATTATTACTTCCAAGATCATTAGCACATATACTAATTTGTTAAAACTTACTTTACGACGTTTCATCAAGGAAATTGTACTTTAAGTACAGCCAAAATGGTACAGCTTAGTAAATTAAGATCAAACTACCTCTTGATTAATAGTTATTAAAACTCAATTCGATTTATTTCTACCTCTTTTTAGAGTACCTGCTCGCCATAAGCGAGCCACCATCCCCGCCACAATTATCAAACCTAGTGCTATCCATAATTTTCTAAAAACGCCATATTTTAGATCAGTCCCAACATATAAGGCGTGTAGAAAAACTAAGAAGACAATAGCGTAACTTAAATAATGCAATTTACGCCAAGCTTGCTTTTTAGTGTCTATCCAGTTGAGCGAAGTCGCCACCATAATGGCTATACAATACATCGCTAGGATACCTAGTGTAACCGCAATCCCGCCTAAAGGTATACCTAAAAGTTTTGTCCCATTACTATAGTGCGAAGCGAACGGAACAAGCACTTGAATTAAAGAAAAACGGACATAGTGGTCAACGAGCAGAAAACCAACATGTACCACAATGGCAGCACACAAGGCTAAAGCCATGGCTTTATGGATGGCCCAGGCCTTAACCGGCTCAATAAAACGGTAAGTAATACCTGTTACTTGACCAATGCCTGAGAGCATTAAAAGTATCAACAATCCTGCCGCTACGAAACCAGCTCCTCTAATAACGTACCAAGGCCATGATGCCGACACTCGTTGAATAACGATATGTACCGTACTGGTTGCGAAAAATTGGTTTACAGATAAAAGTAACCGATTGGTCATGACCCCAACCTCGATTTTATTAAAGCAGGCACTTTACTATTCAATTGCAGTAAAAATGACTGAATTACACCTTGGCGCTTATAGGTTTTAGCTTGCTTTGCGCCTGCGATTACTATGCATTTCGCATAAACATCGGCTCTAACTGCTTGATCGGCAGTTACGGTGGCAGTCAAGATGTCGGTTATAGCTGGTTTGCGGGTTCTGGGATCGATAATATGATGCCAGCTCTGGCCATTTTTAATACCATGGCGTTTGGTTATTCCGGATGTAGCAATAGCTAAGATATTGCCAGTTTGATTTGAAATATAATCAATAATTTGACTATTATCATTTGCATCTTGAATAGCAACTTTCCAAAATTCATTATCTAGATCAAAACCAGCGCAGATAATGTCGCCACCTAGCGATAGCCAATAACCCGACAGCATCTTGTTGCTTAGTGTGCGACTAAGTTCGTCGAGCAGGTACCCTTTACCGATTCCCCCAAAATCTAACGCGCTATTTTTAGGAATTTTCGCCCATGAGTCACCGATTATTAAATTATCTATTATGGTTGTTTTACGGTTACGGTAGTCATTAATAGCTAATTCAGTCCGCTGGCTGGTCCACGAGCCAAGATAACCGGCTTGTTGCAAGGCTGGCAGTATAAAAGGATTATATAAACCATCAGTTGAATTAGATAAATCCTTACTAACTTCAAGTAATTTTAAGAATGTTTGGCTGACAGAAACTTTTATACCGGCTCGTTGATTAAACTGAGTTAGTTCACTATCGGTTAAAAATCGACTGAATTGTTGTTCAAACCTGGATATACGCAAACTGATTTGGCGGAATAACTTCTGGGCATAAGCCAAGTCTTTTTTAGTTACCAGAGTGATTAAGACTGTTGAACCAAGCGCCTGAAATTGTTGCTGGTAGCGTTCCATTATGAGACTGAAGTAATTGGTGGTTGATAATTTTTTGTTTGAGTTGTGGATGAACTGTTGGAATTGGAGTTGGAGCTACTACTAGCTGTATTGTTTTGAGTGGTAGTCGAGTTTTGCTTCTGATCAGATATTGAACTTGTCGTTTGACTGGTGGTTGATTGTTGTTTGGACTCGACGCTAATTAATTTAGGGACTGCCCGGGCTAAGTCGACCATCATGATAAGACCAATAGCCAGGGCTAGTGAAGCTCCGGTAAGATAATATGTCATTCTACTAATACTGAGCTTCGGGGCTGTAGATAAACTATTAGTCTGACTTGTAGGAGTAAACTCTTCGGTGATAATACGAGTTGGGTCGGTATTATGTTTAGCAAGCATTGTTTTGATATTCTTTGTAAAACCCCTTGGACCACAAATAAAATACGTAAATCGATTGTATCTATGATTAATTAACTGATTCAATTTATCGTCACTAATTTGTCCGGGGATTGACAGCTCGTCATTAAGTTTATCAATTCCTCCATTAGTGATAAAAAAGACCGCTTTGAAATGACTATTCTGTTGCTCTAGTTCCAAAAGTTCTTTATAGAACGGGATATTAGTTTGGTGTTTGTTGCTATAAAGAAGAGTAATAGGCAGTTGCAACCTGGCTTCTGATGCATAGCGAATCATGCTCATAAAAGGTGTAATACCAATACCGCCAGCTATCAGAATTACATTGCGGTCTAGTTGTTCATCTATCACAAAATTGCCAAATGGCCCATACACGAATACGGCTTCCCCTGCCTCTAACTCTGCTATTGAATTTGTAAATTCTCCGGCAAGTCGCATAGCCAACTGAAGCTCAACTTTATTATTGGGCGAACTGACTATTGAAAAACAGCGCATTGGCGATGGACGCCCATGATATTTAAAGCCGATGGCAACATATTGTCCGGGGGAAAATTGAAACCAGTCTTTTGGACGTTTTGGTTGCAGGGTGAGCAGAATAGTATCAGGGGCGATACGTTTTAAACTTTTTACTTTGAAATTATGCATTGAAGTGGTGATTATATATGAACTACCTGTTTCTTTGCTGAAAATACAACCGGGCGATAATTGAAACTTTTTTAAGACTTGAAGGCCAAACCAATAAGGTACCCAGCAATCGCTGCGCCCATGCCGATAATAACCATCTGTATAGCGCTTTTTAATGGTTTGCCTAAAGTCATCTTTGCTTTATAAACACCTATCCCCGCTAAAATAAATACCGATAGAATAAGTGAACTAATTATGGCAACGTGTACATCTAGAAAGAAAAACGGTATCATCGGCAACAATGCTCCGCCTAGCGTTGACAGGCCGACTGTGAAGCTGTAGATATAGACATCATTTTTAACAATCGGTAATAAATTAATCTCCTCGCGCATCATCGTGTCTACCCATAATTTATTGTCCGAAGTTATATGCTCAACAATATCGTCAAGTAGCTTACCCTTAAACCCTTTAGCCGAGTAAATATCTACGATATCTTGCCTTTCCATCTCGGTCATAACTTTTATATCTTTTATTTCCTGGGCTCTTTCCGCGGCGTAATGGTCTCGGTCGGCCATCCTAGAGGTATAAGCTACCGCTGCCATTGATAGGGTCTCAGCAAAGATTGTAGCTAGCCCTCCAGCAACAATTATCCGCGAAGACTTAGTGGCAGCGGCTAGGCCCAGTAGCAGACCTAAAATTGTCACTAAACCATCTTGGCCGCCAAGAATAATATCTGATATTCTGAAGCTTTTTCGATGCACTTTATTCGTCACCAATTAAGCATATCAAAGAAAGTCAATATACCGGTAAGTATGACTTAGTAAAGTCTATCAATTTAGATAAATTCGTAGACTATTTAATCGTAAAAGTGAAAGAAGCTGATTTAAAGTCGGATACCACCGCCGAAACCACCGATGCCACCGATTCCGCCCATTGCACCACCTCGGTTGTGTTCGTTTTCAGTCAGAGCTTTATTGGCTACAATGATGCCTAATGCGATTCCAAGTCGTCGGTCCAGTAATTTCTGGGAATCTTGGCTAAAATCCATATTGAAATTCAAAGTCAACGAAGTGTAAGTTTGGTCAAAAGTTCCTAAAACTGTGCCGCCGCTAGACGTTACGACATACTTTCGCGGTATCCCTAAAGCATGTTCCACAATATTCTTCGCGTCTTCAGCTGCTTCAGCTATCTGTTGTTCTTGGGCATCTAGCACACGCCATTTTGGCGTAAGGTGTACCTCAGCATGAATGGCGCCTAAAACAACTTGCCCGTTCGGGTCAATGACGTCCCATACCTCAGTAAGTTCCATCAGCTTATGTATCTTGATCTCTAGTACTTCCTGACTGCCGGCTTCATCAGCGTATACGTGAAATTCCTTTTTTAAAGTCATTCTGGGGGTAGCGGCCCAAAGGAGTGGCGTGCCGGTTTCGTCTGTAATTTTGAACTTCTCTTTAGTTAAAGATAATTGGTGTTGTATCTGATAATTTGTCCGATCAAATAATCCCGTTGCATTGGGACTAGCGCTTGGTTGATTTTCATCCATGATGATCCCCCTGTTAAATTCAAATTTATCGACTTAATAGTAGCATAATGAATGAACTGTCCTCAGTTATCAAGGGATTGTTTAAACTAGAGTTGTTCTCAACTAATTAATTTTAGTAACCACTACCTGAGGATGAGCCGCTCTTATGGATAAAGATTAAGTAAATCAAGCCGTATATGATAATCGCAGCAATCAGATAGACTAATATCCAAAACCAGATTGAATGTTTTTTGTACCGGTTCGAAGATTTTTGTTGCGGTTGAAGATCTTGAGATTCTATTTTATGAACTCCTAAATAACAAAGGTTAGTAAAACTTCATCTAAACACATTAATCAGCTGTGCGCTGTTAGATATATAGCTTATCTAAGAGGCCACAATACAAGGACGCAAGGATGAAAGTGTTTATGGCACACCAAAAGTGTGCTAGTATAAAAAATCCAGATTATCTAAAGTATTAATAGGTAAGGTTTAAAAATGCATCACACTCGTAATGAAATCTTCTGGAAATGTTGGATATGGTCCATGATTAGCGGCATATTATTTGCTACGTTATTTTGGGTATTTTCTGGGATAGGCAATTCATTTCATTTAGATATTGGTGGTTCGATTTTTCTTTATCTTCTGTTCGGTATTAGCGTAGTAGGTACATATTTCGGGGCGGGTATAGTAGGTTGGCGTCTGACCGACAGATATTATCATCCATCTGTTAAATACTTTATAAAACGTTATGAGTTATACAGTGCATTAAGTCTTGCTATTCTAGCGGTGGTTATCTATTCCCCGATACCATTCTTAGCGTTTCTCTGGTGCATATTAGCGCCGTTTTGTGTACTTATGGCGCTTCCAAAATCGTCAAAACCAGTTTCCGTAAAAATTTAGAGATTGATTAAACGTAATCAAGATAGCTCAAACTCCATTGGCATTGCTTTAACACCACGCAATTAATTCACCCAATCCCTGGGATTGTTCTGGTAGTTTTGAACGGTTATCAAGGACTTGTACCCCATCGTGATAGGGATCAACTATTCCATAATATAACTTGTCATCAATAAAACCGCCCACACAAAGAATGCCTAATTCTTTTATATGTTTTTCGCTAAGTGGAGGTCTTACTTCAATATGACGACAGGAAACACTACCCGATGGCAATGCTATTGCCTCATTCCAAGTGTAACCTCTTTCCGCCATAAAACTTGCGAATCGAGGGTTGCTTGGGGCATCTACTGCGCTTGCGCTGAATCCGATGACATTCGAATTTTCAGCTATACCATTATAAATTCTGACTCTTCTTACTGACACAATATTTATCCTTTACATTAAGTAATAAAAATCAGTTATACGGCATTTCTTGTTATTGATATATAGTAATTGGCATCAAAATAATGACAAATATTAAAAAGTAATATATATAATATGCAATATGAATAGTGACAAAGATCATATAATCCCTCTACTTGAAAGTCTTGGCTTATCCAAGAATGAGGCCATAACCTATCAAGCATTGCTGGAATTAGAATCTGTGTCGATTCGTAAAGTTGCTGAACGCTCAAACATTAACCGCGGCACAACTTATGAAGCTATCAAAAAGCTGATTACATACGGTCTTGTGAGTTTAAAACATCGCGGGAAACGAGAATACTATACCGCTGAGTCGCCAGAAAAGATTTATGAGATTATTCGTGAGCAACGGAAAGATTTATGGCAAACCCTTCAGAATGCCCAAAAAATTGTACCTAGCTTATTGGCGCAAAAAGTCCGACCCCAAGGACGTCCAATCGTACGATATTATGAGGATGACGAAGGGATTGTCACTATTTTGAAAGATGTATTACAAACTTGCGGGCAAATGAAAACACCCGAGTATTGTGCCTATTCGTCTCGTCCACTTCGCCAGTATCTATATCGTAAATTCCCGCAATTTACAGAACGACGAGTGGGTGAAGGTATCCGAGTTAAAGTAATAGCTATAGGTGAAGGCGGAGAACCTGCGGCAGAATCAGAACGTAAATGGTTGCCCGAACCTGAGAATGGGGAGATATCTAGTTACACAATTATTTATGGCGATAAAGTAGCGTCATTCTCAATCTCGGCAGACTTTACCCCTTATGGAGTAGTTATTGAAGATAATGGATTATCGGCGATGCAGCGGCTATTATTCATTCAACTTTGGGACAAACTTTAAAATAAACATAAGTAATTTAGTGTATCGCAATAAAGGCAGTTCCAACCCAAACAACAGCTTATCCTAAATGGAAAAGTCATATTTAAAGCCCGTAATAATATCAATGTATACTACTATTATGGTTCCTGACCCAAAAGATAAAGAAGACATAAGCTCACCAGATTCTAATATCCTGCTGCCGCCCCTAGACTCTAATAATCCCATCCCAACAAAAAAACACCAAACAAAACGACCGGTAGCTCTATTTGGAGCAATTATTTTAGCGATTATCTTTATTGGGATTTTGTTTACTATTTTCGCTTTATGGACCGACAATTACGGTAGCGTTGGGCTAGCCTTTAGGTCTATTTTTACATCTCAACCGAACCCTCTTAGTGGCAATATAATAAGTGATAGAAAAAATACCACAAATCGAATAGATCTAATATTCTCCGGCATACAGAAACAAGATAATTCGCTCCATTATTATGCGACTGGGACTCAAGATCTATGCTACGCTGGTTCAACTGACCCTTTGGGTCCAGATAAATTTCTTTACAAGTGCTCATTAGACATCACAAACTTTTATGGTTTTACAGGGAACTTTACATCTGCCATGAATGATCTAGCCAATGTTCTTAAGCTTGGCGGCTGGGGCATAACAGTTAGCTATTATGATCAATCACTTCAAGACGCTCAAACTTATTACCAGTACTCAAGTAATCCGAGTTGGTTGGTATCATCCAACCCAGCCACATATGTGGATGGAAGCATCGGCCCTTATGATAAGGGTAATTTGTTGATTAATTTGGATTACGAGGGCTCTATACACGCACTGCATGATACTGGCGAACTTTCTACTCTTAGTCTTGATGAGTCTATGGATATATCAGAGACCACATTCTATACTAAGTCGAACTATGTAAACCTTGGGAAACTAACCAACGATGTCATTGCGAAAGGCGATCAATACGTTTTAGCAATGAGTATTCAAACAAGCTACTTTACCGAATAATTTTCTAGTAAAAACTTGATTTAGTTAATCCATAGCTCACTGCAATCAAGACAGCTTCAATCTTAAATATAACCTAGTTAGTTAATCTGCTAATTCGGACGCGAGTGGGTAGATTAAAATTTGCTTCTTTAAGTTCTGGCAACTCAGTTTTTAAGAATTTAGGCAATATAACGGCGTCTTTGAGTGACGTGAAAGCTATTTCGGCCAATTCTAACTCGCCATGGCTAGTAGCTTTTAAGTTTATAGCCAGATAATCCTTTGCATTTTTGACATGAAAGAAAAACTCAGGAGTGCCAAACCCATCAGCAGACTCTATTTGGTGAACATAAAGTAAATTGCCAACATCTGGTTCTATACCTGTTTCCTCTATTAGTTCTCTTCGCAGAGCTGGGATAATTTCCTCGCCTGGTTCTATACCGCCCCCAGGTAAACACCAAAAATCCTCTGAAACTTTATTCCGAACTAAAAGATATTTTCCGCCATACTCAATGACGGCACGCGCTCCCATTCTTCCCATAAAATCAGTATAACAAACCTATAATTATTATCTATCAAAAGCTACGCATAAGTGTGGCACACCATAAATTAAGGTAGTTATAACCTACCCTTCTCTAAAAAAACTTTAACGTAGAAGTAATTATAACTTTATGAGCGAATCGGGTACGTTAAAGTTAATATAAATTATGTGATTTAAACTTCTGGTCTAGGTAAGATAGGTAAAATATCGTGCTGTTCGGCAGTTTTAGCAACTAACAAAGCTTGGTTTTCTATTTCGGATAATGCAATATTCGCCTTGGACTCATTGATTATTTCTTTTATAGCTGAGTTACCGATTTGGACGTGAATATGAGAACCGTCGACATCTAAGAAATAGCTATTTTCTGTGTTGAATCCATAGTCCGGATGCGTAATATCAGTATCTACGATCTGAGCATCTATTATATGTTTTTCAGTATTACCATCTGTGTCCATATTCTTAGTAATTGAATTGCTATATTGTGAAACTGCATCAATGCCAATTCTACTAATAGTTGTACCTTTTGGATAAACCAAAACTTCGATGTTATTAACCTTATTAGGTTTTGGCATATATTTTCTAGGTGCAGCAACATCAGCCATCGCTTCAATCTTGACATTGACTATTTTCCCATCAGGTAAAACTATAGTGGCAGCTTCGCCATTTTCGGGTTGCCCAGGACCTTCACCCCAGTTTAAATGTAATCCTTCTAATTTATTAACTAAGCTAGCAAATGTTTGTGGTGTTGCCTCAGGGGCACTAGCGCTGGCAGCTAAATTATAATTTATGGTATGTGGCTCAGAATTAACAGCAGTTCCACTAAAAGCAACCGCACCCATACTTGCGCTTAGGGCGGCTTTTGTTAATTTAGTTATTCTCGATTCAGGAGATCTTTTCATATCTTTGATATTAGCATAAGCTTGATAATATGTCAATATACTGGTACGTCATAGTTGAGTCTGTTCAAACGCGCTACCAAACAAAGATAGACATTTTTATCCGACTAAAACAGATTCTTATACTTATAGTAGAGGCGGTAAAATAATTTTAGTTCCATTTGTTGAGAGATCTTCTATAGTTATTAAACCTTGTTCATCTAAAGATAGTTTTATATGTGATCTAGATAACTCTTGATTTTCACCTTCTAACAACCCGAGCAAATAATTATTCCTGTTTTCCTTATCTCTACCTATTATTATGCTTCGACCAGGACGAAGCGGTACAATCCCTGCCAATCTATCTGATGGGTGGTAATTTAGGGTAACAAGTCCATATCTAGTATTAGTAACCCCAAGGCTTGCTAGTTCTTTTTGAGTCTCAGGATAATAAAGTACGGCTTTCCCACTAGTTTCAGCATCTTCTCCAAAGTCAATTAAAGCAATCTTTTTGTCTATATCAGATCCAAGAGATACAGGAGAAGGCAATATAATTTCTGTAACGGTTACACCATTAAATCCTTGAGACCGAGTAGCTTCGAGGTCATGTAGAACTTGACTTGCATGTATTTGAATAGATTCACCATGCAATAACTTCTCTGTTTCTAGAGTAGAAATATCTATTGGGGACTTCGGATATGATTCTGTCATAATATTTATTTGTTAGAGTACAGTATACATACTAACATAAGCTTGAAGTTAAGTCAAAATACTGGTACACTGTAGTCACTGATGTTGGAACCAGTTTAATCACTGGTTTGGCTTAATTGATGGGTAATAGTACTTAATCTTTCGAGAATGGGTTTTATCTACTGAATGAAGGTTGCATTCTAAATCTCCTTTTCTCACAAGTTCGTTTAGGATAGTTCTAATTGCATCTCTGCTTAGCTTTCTACCAACTTCATGCCCAAGCGATGTCATGGCTTGCTCAGTTGTCATACTACCTGCTTCCTCAACCAATCTGGATAAATGTTCTTCAAGTACAACATGCCCCATATTATGAGCAGCTACACTTTTAGAAAATGATTTTGCTTTTTTCATTAAATTGGCAAATAAAGCTGGACTATACAATATGACATTCATTTTTTGTTTATATATGTCTCCGCTCCCTTTTAGGCACTCTTCTAATCTGCTTAATAAATTGTTAATTGCTTCAATATATCCTTCTACAAGTTGAACTTTAGAAAAATCTGAGCTTTCTACGGGCATTACCAAATTAGGATAAGCATTACCACGACCACACCCACGGATTAATTTATTTCGTAGTTTTACAGGGTCTAATGAAGGATCTACAACTAATACCCCTTCAATAAAACTTTCCAAGTCAATCTTTGCGCCATTGCTGCACTGTGATATAAATTTATAAATTCCTTGATTTTCGCGACTTGTATCATATAAGTCATTAGTCCCATTATAAGAAGTGTCGTTAATAGTTACTTCTGGGTTATTGTTAGATGATTTACTCGAAAAGGTTACAACTCCTTCATCTAAAAGTGCATTTACTTGTTTAGTAATAGCATCATCTTGAACATACTCAGCGCCCGCAGCTCCAGATTGTAGATTTGCTACGCTTATACCTTCTGGGTTTTCGATTAAATCTTTATATATATAAAAACGAGTTTGAGGTGAACGTGTCTGTCCTGGAGTTTGAGTTTTGCCAAATATTTCTTGTAAGGAAAACTGAGGGTATCTTAAGCTCCAGTCTAGAAGTGCACCTACGTATGGCAAGAAAAGAGGTCCCTTGTCACTTGCTTTGTAAGCTTCTACTAGTTGGTCTCCCTTACCCACAATGTCTGCTCTAACAACTGCTCCTATTGGCGCCAGACTATTACGGCAATAATCACCACCCAATGATGGGGCAAAATTTCTCCAACCATCTTCTTCTCCCTGTAGATCTATTAAGTTTTGGCGAATAGTCCTAACTTTAAATGGTATATTGGGGTAGTTAAGTATTATTGCGCTAGTTAGAAGCTTTGCTTCATGATTAGCTACGCCATTAAGGAACCCTAAAAATTCTTTAGGTGTTAATTTCTCATGAGCTTCAATATTTTGTGGAGTGGGTTCATATTGAGCATCAACCCTACTTTGAGGATTCCCAAAAGAATGTTCTGACCTATTACCAGGGTTGAATAACATTAATTAATATATCATAACATATTATATATTATTTGGTCAAATCTGGTACAGCGCAATCAAGACACTCCAAACCTTTAATTACCGATTTATTACTATTTTTTAACTTCTTGAGAGTTTATGGCTGCTTGATAAAATTCTGCTTGTTGTTGGTTATTATCTAAATTATTACCATTTAGGGGCACACCATATGTTCTACCATCAATTTTATTAATTACTTCGGCTATAGGTGTTGCTGGCCAACTTAATGGGTTCATTATAGTTGCAGCCGGTGGAGTGGTACCATGAACTTCATTGCTTGCTTGATAACCAATACCGATAAGACCACTCATAGCTAGAAGGCCTGCAATAAATCTTGCTGAGGCGGTATATTTAGCTTTATTAAATCTAGAGTTTGCCGAATTATCTTTGCTTTGTTGTCCTATATTTCCTACCAAGTTCTCGAGGGGATTGTTATTACTCATAAATCTATAATAGCATAAGTACTAATGATTGTCAATCTGGTACACCGAAATCAAGGCAGTCCCAACCTATGTGGTAGAGACACTTACATTGGCTAATTATTAATAGATTATCGAGCTAGTTTGTCGGCTATTAATGACATTCTTTGAAAATGCTGTGTAAGCTCTGACATATTTCTAGACTGTATAATGCCCAATATCAAGTCTCTGGAGTCTATAACAGTTGTAGTCTTTGCGTAAAACCTATCTAATGCTCTCACGTTTTCCACGACGCTCTCTAATCCTAATCTACGAAACCAAGCGGTGTTCCCCGCATGGGTAACGCCTGGCTGTTGAGCGTTACATTGTGCTACTGCTTCCTCCTGAATTGCAACAAATACAAATTTATTAACCCCCTCCTCGGTATTATCTGGGATTAATGAGTTCGCCCGAGCCGTGTGAAAGGCAATATGCGATGCTTCATGCCATTTATTCTGAGTTAATGAAGGATTATCTTCATCTTTGGACCCTACCAATACAACGAATGGAATTGAGTCTCTTTCTTCGGCCAATAAGGCTGTTGCAAAGTTAGATACATCATTACCAAACAGCTCTTTATTAAATCTGTCGTTGGTCAAAATAGCTGGTAAACCCGATGCAATTTCAATAACTTCAACGCGGCCTTTTTTTAATAGATCTGCTGTTAGCTCCCCGTATTTAGGAGGCTCTTCACCTCTACTACGGTATAATTTGTTCTCAAATTCTCGTTGCTGCTCTATAAGAAATACGGCTTTTTCTGTCTCTGGAATTTGGCTGTAGTTACTAGCTCTAGTCCTATAAATGTCACTAAGTGAACTGAATACCCCGCTTGCTGCTTCTACTACTCCCTTTGTAGTAAATTCGCACCATTGTTGGCCAAATTGCTGTGAAGCCTCAAGGTACTCGTGGTCATTTAGGCCATCTAGTTTCGGGAGTAGCTGGTCAACTGGTGGGGTCAAAGCTTCGTTAGTCATGTATTTGTTTTAAAATGTTATACAACATTATAATAGCATAAGTATAATATATTGTCAATTTGGTACACCACAATCAAGACAATTCCAACCTATCAGGATAGAGCATTACTCTAGAGACTACGTTCGGACTATTTTGCTTTTTTGCGTGACTTAATTACAGAATTAAACGACCAACCAATTATTAGACCCACAATTACGCTACAGGTAACAATTATAATTAGATCTGGTTGAGCCGTAGGTGCTGGACATGGGCCATTCCCATTACACACTAGAGCAGGATTGTGAGTAATATAGTCGCTGTAATAGCCAACTATGTTATAAAAGCAAACAAGTAGAAGCCATATTGAAAGTGTTATAACAATTATGCCGAGAGCAAATTTTATATATTTCATAGCTAAATTTTATCACGCTAATGCGTGGTACACCGTAGTCCGAGAAGTTAGAACCGCTATTTGTTTTGATTTTGTACTTAAAAAGTCCAGTGGCTAAATGCAATTGCAAGCCATATATAGAAAGCAACCGTAGCCACTAGCGCAAATATACCAAATATAACTAGAAAGGTAGCGAAAACACCAGTTGCCTTAATAGCCACCGGTAAATCTTTATATTGCTGTGTTTTTCGTTGGCCAATAGTTATGTGCAGAATAGTAAGACCATAAACAGCAATCAGCAACCAATCAGCTGCAAGCACAACTGCACCGATATGCTGCTTTGACCCAGTAGCATCATAAAGATGCAATACAAAAACCCCAAACCACATTACAACTAAAGCAGCAAAGAACCCAGCCAGATTAATTAGCAGATTAGCTTTGCTTTTAAGTTGCGGCAGTGACATTTCAACGGAATTATAGCATAAGCAAGATGGTACACCGTAGTCACTGATGTTGGAACCTGACTAATTAAATCAGTGCGTTTGACTAACCTTGTTGGTTAAAAGAAGTATGCCTATGTTAGTTAACTAAAGCAACATGAAGCTGTTAACAATTTGTGTGTCTGCGGCGCTACCGTTATTTGGCAATATGAGGTGTGCAGCTTGGCCATAAACGAAATAAAACATTAATTTCTGAGTTGAATAGTAGCGTAGGTCATAGTTAGAAGAGGTAGGTCCACAATTATTTTGGTTTACTTCTGTGCTTGAACAGGATATGCTTACCGGTTCTTGCCAGACTCCGTTACTTGAATTTTTCCAGCCACTAATTGTTATTGTATTATCGTTCCAATAAGATTGGAGGGCTGACGTGACATCGCTCTCAGAATTTACTTCTTCTACTACAAATGGGAAATTATCAGCCTTGTAGATGTATTTCTGTCCGTTACTGATTTGACCTCCTGTTAATTGAATTGTATTAGCAGTAGTTGGTACTGGGCTGCAACCAGTGAAATTATAAGTTTGGTTTGCGCCCCAAGTTAGAGTCATTTGGTATGAAGTTTTGGTAATAACATAATAGTTATTGCCGTCTTGTATGACTGTGGTTGGGACATTACCAATTGTAGTGCCAGACCCATTAGAACTTTGAGTGCATCCACTATCGGCGTAGATTAATTGGGGGTACTTTATTGAGAACCCAACTGTTGAGTTGACATAGGTCAACCAATTAACATTCGAAGTAGTGACATTATTATTACTGGTTTTTGGAGTAGAAGTAGCTTCATTATTTACTGTGGTTATAGCGGTAGCAGTCATCGATTTATGGTGGTCTTTATAAACTAACCAACCAGCGAAACCAATTAAAGCTATTATTACTATTATTAAAACTAACTCAATAATATTAAAACCGTATTCATTACTTCTAAGTTTTTTCATATTAAATTAACAATAAATGAATTACTAACAGTTTACAATAAGCATAAGCGTGGTACACCGTAATCAAGGCAATTCCAACTCAAATAAAAATAGAAACAGAATAATTATTTTTCTGCAGCTTGGATAGCTGGGCTTTGGGTTATTTGTGGTAATTGCTCAGTAGTACCTGCACTAGTTGAGCTTGTTTTGATTTGATTGGCATAAGTTATTACTTGGTTATTGCCCGTTACTATTGCTCTGTCAACAGGTGGTACGTACTCTTGAGCTATAGCTGCGGGACCAACTAGCCACGGGTTAAAGCCCATAATATTAGTAGCTTCATGATTTAATGCATAAAGCGCAGTCACACCAAGCGCAATTCGTAGTAATTTTCCAGGGTTGCTATTAATCAAACGGTTTTTTGTATCAAGATTTTCTGACATATAATCACATTAGCATAAGCTTGATATTATGTCAATCACGTGGTACACCGTAGTCAGCGATGTCGGAACCTTTTTATGCGCTTGTTTATGAAACTAAACTTATGAGCTGCTATTGACTGTTTGGGTAGGGATAAAGAACAGCACAAGCCAAAGGATAGGCACAAAGCTAATAATTATGAAAATCAGCAATAAGACATACCACTTACTATAACCAATATCTTGTAAACGACGGATTAAAATAATAATTGTAAAAACCGAAAGGATAGTCCAGCATAATATACCGAGAATTGGGTTAAAAGAAACACTGCTAAGTTCTAGCTCTATAATAACTACCCACAAAATCCCAACAATTATGCTCCACAAGAGAAAGCCGCTACGCTTTAATCTAGATTTAAATAGGTTCATTTTCTAAATATAGCATAAGTACTTTGGTACAGCGTAATCAAGGCAGTTCCAACCTATGTCTCGAACGTTGATTCGGGTTCGTCGCGAAGTGGGTCGTTGAGTTCATGAGTAATTGCCTGGTGCGCGAGTCCTATTCTGGCAATGGTTCGAGCGGCCTGTTCTTGAGCAAACCTTTTAACAGCTGGGTCTGCCATAGTTTCCTCGGCAGCCTGTCTGCTTAGTTCACGAAAAGAGACTAATCTAGCCTCATCACCTAGTTGTTCAGCCATAAATTCTCCTCACTTAGATTATGGGTATTATCTACTAGCAAAAAGATGACCGCAAGCATAAGCAAGATGGTACACCGAACTAAACACAATTCCAACCTGTCTTTTCTATTAGTTGGCAATAGATTTTTGTAAAAAGGTATCCATATCTTTTACACCTAACGCTGCTAATTCCGCAACTTTTGATTTGTCGATAGTCAATAGAGAAAAAAGCATTTCTTCATTACTGGGTTCAAGCACATAAAACCTAGTTTTTTTAATGGGGTGAGCTAGTCTTCTAAGATTTATCTTTAACAGATGTTCATTTGTTGGGAGAACCTTACGAACCGCAGCTGACTGATTTTTAGCAAGCCGACTTATCAAATGTTTCACGAGCCGGGCATGCTTTTTATCAAAGCGATAACTACTAATTACCTGGGTCATTATTACCACTATGTCTGTACACCCGAGCTTTATCGCTATGTCAATTGGTAGTAAATCTGCTACACCTCCGTCAATGTACCATTTATCTCCGATAGCAACCTTTTTGTCATAAAGTAGGGGTAATGCGGCGGTAGCTCGGAACTCTTCATATATTTCCACGAATTTGTGGTGATTAGATATAACCTCTTTTCGGCCAGTTTGAGCATTAGTGACGATAATATGTAATTTAGAGCGGGATTTTAACAGATTTTCAATATTGATTGGCCTTTTATGCTTTAAGACAAGGTCTACTAAATAGTCAATATCGACCTTCTTGTCCCGGCGTAGCAAATTTATAAAGTTTTTATTGGGAAGGTCATCAGTATACACATGAGCTGTCTCAGCATCTGAGCTTACAAAATATGCAGCGTTCATACCTCCAGCACTAGATCCAATCACATGGTCGAATACATCAGAAAAACCATATTCTATGAGGGTGACTAAGGCTCCCGCTGAATATGTGGCTCTCATCCCACCACCTTGCACCACTAATCCAAATACTCTCTTATCTTTGTTATTTTGGTGAACAGTCAATTCATCAAACAAGCATGTCATTCTATGATTTTAGCAGAGAGCTAAATATAACCATAAGCAAGATGGTACGCCCGGCAGGACTCGAACCTGCGACCTCCGGCTCCGCAAGCCGATGTTCTATCCAACTGAACTACGGGCGCATATTTAACAGGGGCAATTCTAACACATCTAATAGTAATGATACTAGCATATATCTGATAGAATAGACTTATTATGGAGAGGTGTCCGAGTGGTTAATGGTACCGCTCTCGAAAAGCGGTGTACCGATATTACGGTACCGTGGGTTCGAATCCCACCCTCTCCGCCATAAGCATTTTTACATCTGCAATTTTTATTGGACCACAAGTTACACAGAACCTTTCATGATGCTTAATTCCAATTTAACATTTCAATACTGATAATGTATTTATGTGATACTGTAAGTTTATGAATGGTATCAAGAAGGCCCTAAACAAACACAAGAAGTGGTTACTGATAATTTGTGGGTTATTACTACTAATTTGTGTTTATGGCACTTTTTTGGGCACAGGTTTTCAGCAGTTATTAAGCACCTATGTTGGGTTTTTATTATCATGGGTACTTTTAGCTGTGCTGTTTCACCGCTTTGTTCCAAATCGTATCTTAAAATACACACTATTAGTCTTATGTTTTTTGTGTTCGTCGTTGCACGAAGTCAAATTGACTCAAGTATTACGCATTCACGTTTAACTAATGCCGTAAATAACATACATTTAGCTGGTACCGTATTAACAAATAGTCAGTATACCTATGCAGATGTCGATACAACCGATAACTATGGCGCCACTTATAGCTATAGTGGAAATGCAGGAGCTTTGTTCCAATCTTTAATAAGCTCACTGCAAAACAAAGGATATAGTATAGTTCATGAATCTCCCCCTGAAAAAAGATCGCTCTCAGATAACAACAACTATCAAGTATTAGCTAATTCACGCCTAATGTCAATCTATGCGAGTATAGGTAGCAGCCTTAACTTTAATTCATGCACTCTACAAGATTATTTACAGGGTGCATGTAATGGGTGGATGAGCCAGTAAGTCGGTCCGAAATTTGTTAATAAGTTAATCCAATATATGGTGAGTTATGTGGTGGGGTAAGCTATCATTTGGGTTCTAACCTCGTTCACTATGCCCCGCCAATATTATTTATTTACACCCTAGAACCTAAATTTAATATCAGTTTATTTCACAGACGATACTTTAACCCAAGTATATAATATCTATTATAAGTGTGTTGAGGAATTTATAGTTGAGAACTTACCAGATAGTCCATGCGTCGCCGAGCAGTATTCTCAAACTTTTAATGATTCAGTGTCATGAAAAGCTCTAGCAAAAATAATTCTCAGGCAAAAACTATTCTTGATATTCAGGTCAAAAATCTAAAGAAAGACCTTCAATATTACCGAGAAATTACTGAGACCGTCAGAGAACCATTTATCATTTTGAATAAATATTTATTCGTAATAACCGCCAACAAAGCATTCTATTCTAAATTTAAAGTTCAGAAAAAAGATACCGAAGGTAGACATCTATATGAACTTGGCAATAATCAATGGGACTTACCAGAACTACGGAACTTACTAGATCATATTCTTCCTTCAAAGCACGGGATTTTAGCTAATTACGAGTTAACTCTTGATTTTCCGGGTCTGGGACGTAAAACAATGTTATTAAACGCCCGACAAGTCGATAGTAAACAGCTAATACTGATGGCTATAGGGGATATCTCTACTGAAAAAACATTGCAATCAAATAGTAATAGGATGACAGCCAACTTAATTAAACAACGTGACCAATTACAACGGTTAAATGTGGCTAAAGATGAATTTATATCACTGGCATCTCACCAGTTGCGCACCCCTGCCACAACGGTTAAGCAATATATTGATATGTTGCGTCTCGGATATGCTGGGAAGGTAACTGATGAGCAAATGAATATGCTGAATATTGCATATGCCAATAATGAGCATCAACTGGATATTATTGAGGATTTATTGAGAATAGCCAAAGTTGATGCCGGCAAATTAATTCTAAAAAAATCGAGTTACGATATTAGTAAACAAATTAAGACTGTCATTAAAGAACAGGCTATTCTGATTAAAACGCGTAACCAAAATATCGCATTTAAAAAACCGCCCAAACCTGTGATGGTTTATAGTGATGAAAATCTGATTCAGATGGTGTTGGAAAATATTTTAGATAATGCTAGCAAATATTCAAGAAGAGGCGCGAATATAGAGATAAGTGTAAATCAGAGCAATGACTTAACGAGTATCTTAATAAAAGATGATGGGGTTGGCATACGACAATCTGATATTCACAATTTATTTAAAAAATTTATCAGGATAGATAACCCCATGTCGAATAGCGTAAAGGGTACTGGCTTAGGTTTATATTGGGCCCAGAAGGTTCTCTATCTACATGGTGGTAGCATTGATGTTTCTTCAAAAGTTAATAAAGGATCAACCTTTACCGTAAATATACCATTTGGCAAGGCAGTATAAATATTATAGTTAGTGTGAAAAGCAGTTCTAACTTCGTTCACTATGCCCCGCCATGTAATATCCTTAAATAAAATCATGAAATAACGTTACAATACTATTATGCAAGACAGTATTTTTATGCGAATAATCAAGGGCGAAATCCCTGCTTACAAGATATATGAAGACGATAAAACGTTTGCTTTTTTAGACATACACCCTATTCAACCAGGGCATACTTTAGTTATCCCTAAAGTACAAGTTGACCAGTTGTGGGACCTGGATCCTGTTTACTATCAAGCAGTTATGGAAACCTGTCGCAAGATTGCACATAAAATGCGTGATGTCTTAAAACCAATTCGTGTTGGCGCTCAAGTTGAGGGGATAGATGTTAATCATGCCCACGTACATTTAATACCATTTAAAACTCCTGAAGAATTTCATAATATCCCGGATATGAACAAACCGGCTAGCGATATAGACTTAGCTGAAATGGCCAAAAAACTTATAATTACAGAGAGCGCTTAGATATGAAATTATATTTATCAGTATTACTTGGGGTTGGTGTTGGAGCTTGGGTATTTAATAAAATGGTCATCCGCACCCATCGTAATCAATCAGGTATAATTACGGCGTTTGTTGCTGGACTAATGGCTTTTCTCGTCTTTTACACACTTTTATCATCATTAATTGGTTTAAAGTAGCCATTTTATACTACAAAGTACTTCCCTTTTAACTTCTAAAAAAGTATTATAAGGCTATGGATGAAAAAGGGTTGGGGCATAGGCTTCAGCTTGCTCGAAAAGCAGCTGGTTTAACTCAACAAAGTTTGTGTCAAATAGCTAATCTTAGTTATTCCACGCTAGCAAAAATTGAGCGTGGCGCCATTAAAGCGCCATCAATCTTTACGATTCAAAGTATAGCTGATGCCCTGCATGTACGTTTAGACGAATTAATCGGCCGACCTGCAGCTAGTGCTGCACCCTTAAAACAACGTTTACATTCAACCGGCGGGATAAGTTTTGTTTATTTTGATATCAACGGCTGTCTAGTTAGATTTTTCCATCGGGCATTTACCAAATTAGCTGATAATTCAGGTCAATTAGCCGATGTCGTTGAGGCAACTTTTTGGCACTATAATGATCAAATTTGTCGGGGCGAGATGAGTGTTGCAGAATTCGATAACGCTCTAGCCAAGAAATTAAATATGCCGACAGTTGATTGGGAAAAATATTATCTGGAAGCAATCCAAACAATGCCAGAGACCCAAAAATTAGTTAGATGGGTAAGCGAACGGTATGGTATCGGTATTTTAACGAATATTATGCCGGGATTTCTTGACACAATGCGTCAGCGCGGTCTGGTACCGGATATAAACTATGACGTAATAATCGATTCATCAGTAGTCCACGCTGTCAAACCCGAAGTTAAAATGTATAAATTAGCGGTTGAAAAAGCCGGTTGTCAACCTGATGAGCTATTGTTGGTGGACGATTCTATGTCTAATCTAGTTGCCGCCGAAAAAGCCGGCTGGCACGTACTCTGGTTTGACGATTTTCGCCCCGATGAATCAGCCAAACGAATCCGACAAATTTTGGAACCGGTTAAGACTGAACCGGTGGCTTTGGTTGGTGGTCACTAGATATTTCAGTCGGCTTGATAGTTTCCGGCGGGACATAGCGTTTGTACTCTTGGTCAATTGTGCCCAAGAGTTCTTGGGCTTCCAATAGTTCGTGTTTGGTTTGCTCAACAATCACCGGCGGGGCTTTGGCAAGGTAAGTGGCATTAGTTAGCCGAGCTTCGAGGCGTAGCACCAAATCCTTCTGCAATTTTTCTTTTCTTCCCAGATCACGGATATATTGATTGAGTAATTTCCGATCAACGTCAAGCCAGCATTTATATGGCGTATGGATTAACCGCAAGCCCGGGCCAACTTGGACCTCAGTAACTGTCTCAACGTTAGTTAATTGTTCAATTAATTTACCATTGTTTCTGACAAATTCCGGCACAATGTAATGAAGTTTGGTTTTTTTAAGTTTCAAACTGTTTTTAAGATTACGAACTTCGCTCACGATAGTTTTAATAGCTTCAAATTCGTCACTTTGTTCCGGATAGGCAGTTATGGCTTCTGGCCACCGGCTAGTTATTAATAGCGGATGCGGTTCCCATTTCAAGGTTTGCCAAATCGTTTCCGTGGCAAATGGCGCAAAAGGGTGAGCAATTTTTAAGATCGACTCCAAGCAAAAGGCTAGAATATCTGGATTGGGTTTTAATTTAGATGCTTCGATATACCAATCAGCAAAATCATCCCACACGAAGTGATATATACAATCAAAGGCTTCGCTGAGCCGATAGTGATTCATATTTTCTTCGGTTGATTTAAGTACTTGCTGCATTCTTGTCAGAACCCAGGCATCAGCCAAAGTTAACGGGGCAATATTTTTTGGCCTTTCAAACTTGTCATCGATTTTATCTTCAATATAACGGGCAATATTCCATAATTTGTTACAGAAATTTCGGGCATCCTCGATTTTACGCTGATCATAACCGCGGTTAACGCCTGCCGAGCGGCCGGCCATCAGACCAATTCTAAGGGCATCGGAGCCATATTGGTTTATTATCTCTTGGCCATCAGTCACGTTGCCATGGCTCTTACTCATCTTGGCTCCGTCACTAGTCATTACTAGCCCATGAGTATAAACTGCTTCGAATGGGATCTTACCGGTAACATATATCCCTAGCATAACCATACGGGACACCCATGGGTACATCAGATCGCCACCGGTTTCCATTAAGGTTAACGGGTAAAAATCTTTAAAATCTTGGCCATTTGGAAAATCGAGTGTCGCATAAGGCCATGAACCACTAGAAAACCAGGTGTCAAGTACATCTGGATCGCGCCGGTAAGTCTGACCGTTAACTTCTATTAACTCCTCACGAACATTCTCGTTATAAATCCAGTCGTCAGGTTCGTTAATATTCTGAAAAGCCGGGATTGGTATGCCCCAAGCAATCTGTCGGCTGATATTCCAATCCCTCAATTGCTTTAAATAACTGATTAATTGGGCTTTTTTCGATTTCGGATAAAATTTAATTTGATTCGCTTCCAATAATTCAATTGCTGGATTGGCTAATGGCTTCATGTCAACAAACCATTGCTCACGGAGCAACGGTTCGATGACCGTATTACACTTATAACAGTGTCCGACGCTATGTTTAAAGGTCTCAGTTTTTTCTAAAAACCCCTGCTCTGCCAGATCCTTGGCAATTTTTTTGCGGGCATCAATTACTGATAAACCACGGTATCTTTCTGGCATACTGTCGGTAATTAGTCCTTCGGTCGTAACGACTGTTATCAGTGGTAAGTGATGCGCTTGGCCGACCTCAAAATCATTTTGGTCGTGAGCTGGCGTTAACTTGACCGCCCCGGTGCCGAACTTCTGATCGACAAAAGTATCGCTAATTATCGGTATCTCTCGACCAATCAAGGGTAATTTAACAGTTTTACCAATAAATGCCCGATAACGTACATCATCCGGATGGACCGCTACACCACTGTCTCCAAGCATCGTTTCCGGACGGGTTGTAGCCACTGTAATCGTCCCGGATCCGTCAGTCAGCGGATAGTGAATATACCAAAGTTCACCCTGCTCTTCTTTATACTCAACTTCAATATCGGCGAAACTGGTGCCGTGATAAGTACAGAAATTAACAAGTCGCTCACCTCTGTAAATAAGTTTTTCGTCCCACATTCGTTTGAACGTGTTGTAGGCCTGGCGGACAATTTTAGTATCAAGCGTGAATGTAAAATGACTCCAGTCAGCGCTAATCCCCAGGGAGCGGAACTGTCTATCAAAAGCGTCGCGATTTTTGGCTACAAAATCCCATACCTGGTTGTAAAGTTCCTCTCTGGTAAAATCAAAACGGCTCTTGCCTTCTTTAGCTAGTTTTTTCTCATAAACCACCCAAGTTTCAAAGCCGGCATGATCGGCGCCAGGTAAAAACAGCGTCCGGTCACCTTTTAAGCGGTGATAACGAACGATTATATCCTCTAAGGAATAAGTTAAAGCGTGTCCAATGTGAAAATCACCGTTAGCATTAGGCGGCGGAATAACTAAACTAAATGCTGGGCCGTCACCTTGCGGAAAGAACGCTTGGTTTTTCTCCCACAGAGCATAAATATCATTTTCGTATAGTTTTGGCTCGTAAGTCTTTGGTAATTTCATAAGTATAGCCGTTTACAGTATTAGCATAACATCGAGGATTAAGTTTAGCTATATGTCGGTTCACGTGAATTTAGACAATAAAATACACTAGCTTTACCGTTGAAGCTGTTACCCATAAACGCTAAAACCGACCTTTTGTCTTTCAAGAACGACCCCAATGGAGTTTGGGGTAATACCCTAATGTTTGTTTTTGTAATTTAACCATAAACCCGATAGTCCGTTTTGGCAAGGCAAAGGATTGACCAGGTAATTTTCAACAACTACTCTTGCCTGTTTAACTAGGTAAATCAGACTAGCCGTTTAGTAAATCTAACTACTCTTTCCAAGCATCAAGCAGCTGTTATTATGCCGCTACATTGTCAGATCAGGATCAATCACCAGAGAATAAGGATCAGCTGTAGCTTGTTGTCGCTGAACTTTGTAACAACCCAGCGTCGCAATCATTGCGCCGTTATCGGTGCAAAGTTTCGGATCAGTATAGGCAATTGGTATTGGTAAGCGGTTGGCGAGTTGTTGACGCAGTTCAGGACTAGCCGCTACGCCGCCAGCAATTACTACGGCCGCCGGTTTAAACTCCTCGTAAGCCAAAATCGTTTTATCGACGACAGTTTCAATGGCTACCCGTTCGAAACTAGCCGCAATATTTGCTTTCTGAGCTTCATTTAGCCGTTCTGGGAGCTTTATGGAAGGGAAGCCGAAAGATTCTCCAATTTGTTCTTGGGCTAGCCGTAAGACGGCAGTTTTTAACCCAGAAAAGGAAAAATCATATTTACTGGTGAGACGAGCTTTCGGTAGCCGGAAACAAAACGGGTCTCCGTCTTTGGCTTTAATTCCAATACTTGGTCCGCCCGGATAGGGAAGACCAAGTATTTTGGCAACCTTATCAAAAGCTTCGCCGATCGCGTCATCATGAGTCCGCCCTAATAAGCGGTGATTGAAATGGTCATTAAAAAGAGCCAGTTGGGTATGTCCGCCAGATACGATTAATGCCAGCAACGGGAATAATGGTTGCTTAGCCGGCAGCTGGTAGCCGGACAGGGAAGTATTGGTTATAAAGTTCGCATACACATGACCCTCAACGTGATTAATGGCATAAAGCGGCAGTTGCCTAGCAATTGCAATTGTTCGCGCTGTTAAAACGCCAATTAACAGACTGCCACCCAGACCGGCGCCGTAAGTTACTGCTATACCGTCCAGTTGCGACCAGCTACACTTAGCATCTATTAATGCTTGGTCGATTACCGGAATAATGGCTTCAATGTGGCTTCTGGCAGCGATCTCCGGAACTATCCCGCCGTAGACGGCATGTAGCGCCATGCTGCTGGCCACTACGTTACTTAACAGATTGTGCCCATCCTCGACAACGGCCGCTGCTGTTTCATCACAACTGGTTTCAATGCCTAATATTCTCATCAAGATTACAGTATACTTGATAGCATGACATTACGCCGCTTCGTTAAAATGTTTATTCCGCGTCGACTATTTAAAAAAATCGAACCTTATGGTCATTTAGGCGAAGCGATACTATTTAATTGCCTTTATCGTTTTCCGGGCCGGCGCTTGAAAGTAATTGGCGTGACCGGGACTAACGGCAAAACGACCACCTGTTTTCTTATCCACCGGCTAATGCGCGAAGCCGGCTACAACGTTGGCCTGATGACGACAATTGCTTATGGTGTTGGCGATGACATCAAACCGCAAATCCACCACATGACAAATGTTACGATGCCGGAGTTAATGCGCCGTTTATCGCAGTTTAGGCAACAAAAAGTTGAATGGTTAGTACTAGAAACAACCTCTCAGGGGTTGGCTCAAAACCGGGTTTGGGGGATACCCTTTACGATCGCTGTAATGACCAATGTAACACATGAACACTTGGATTATCACGGGACTTTTACCCGTTACCGGGACGCAAAACGTAAGTTGTTCAAGTTATGCAATCAAAATCGACGTGGCCAACGGACCGGCATTATTAACGCCGATGATCCGAGCGCGCCATTATTTGCCGGCGATATTGTTCAGCCGGTAACTTACGGCATTAATCACGGCGACCTGAAAGCTACCAATATCTCACTTAAAGCCGAAGGCGTAACATACCAGATCAAACGTAAGGAAGGAGCGGTCTATTCAATTAATTGTCATTTACCGGGTAGCTTTAATGTTTATAACTCGCTGGCAGCGGTTAGTGTTGGTGAGATCCTCGGCCTTAGTCGCCAGCAAATTGAAAAGGGAATTGACGCCCTAAAAAAGGTTGAAGGGCGGATGACTAAAGTTGACGAAGGTCAATCATTCACAGTTATAGTTGATTTTGCCCATACACCAGATAGCTTTGAAAAATTATTCAAAGATATCCGCCCAACAATTCAGGCGAAACTGCTAGTGGTATTTGGTTCAGCTGGTCGGCGCGACGAAACTAAACGAGCTGTCCAAGGTGAATTAGCCGGCCGCTTTGCCGATACGATTATTATTACTGAAGAGGATGACCGGGATGCCGATGGCCAAGTTATTATGCAGCAAATTGCCGAAGGCGCGGAGTTAGCCGGGAAGGTAATTGATAAAAACATGTTTCTGATTCATGACCGGACTGAAGCTATCCAGTACGCGGTAAAACTAGCCCGGAAAGGCGATACGCTCCTGATTCTAGGCAAAGGTCACGAGAAAACCATTGAACGAGCTGATGGCGAGCATCCCTGGGATGAAATTAGTACGGCTAAGCAGGCCTTAAAATCCCTTATTAAAACAACTAAGAATTAAGTTAACTCAAGCGTTAAACATTTAACGCCGCCACCGGCTTTACGGAATTCAAGTATTGGCGTACCGATTACTGAAAACCCGGCGGCTTGGTATTTCTGCAATAAACTTGGTATGGCATTGCTGGCGATAATCGTCTGACCGTCACTAACAACATTTAATCCGAAACCGGCCGCTTCTTCGGCGGTGGCCTCAATAATATTGGGCACGGTTGCCGTTAAACGTTTTTGACTTGGTTCATCAAGAGCGCCAGGGAAAAAGGCAATTGTATTGGCATTTAAGACCGCTACTGCCGTATCCAAATGAAAATATTGCGGGTCGATAAGCCGCAAGCTGATAACTTCACGATCAAAATACTTGCGTATTTCAGCATGCGCTTCAATAGCCGATCGGAATCCATGTCCGGACAATATCTTGGAGCCGCAAATCAAGTTATCACCGCCACCCTCAAAGCAGTGTCGGGCTTGTTTGATATGATTGAAACCATGCTCCCGAAACCATTTTTCATAGTGCTGAGTTTCCGGCTGGCGTTCAGGGTAACGGAAATTACTAAGGAGAACCTTATGATTAATTAT
>JBEKIY010000002.1:0-31739 GCA_050011495.1 Saccharimonadales bacterium (SeqCode)
TAAAAGCGGTCGCGATAGTAAAACCCAGGCCATATTGCCGTTACGAGGCAAGGTATTAAATGTCGAACGAGCCAGACTAGATAAAATGCTGGCAAATAACGAGATATTAAGCCTTATAAAAGCACTTGGCGTAGGCATTGAAGAATCTTTCGATGTCAAAGGACTTCGCTATGACAAGATTGTAATCATGACCGATGCTGATGTTGATGGCTCGCACATTAGTACTCTACTGTTAACATTCTTCTTCCGCTTTATGCAACAGGTTATAGATGGTGGTCATCTTTATTTAGCTAAACCACCGCTGTTTGAGCTTGTTAAACCGGGCAGGAAATCAAGTATCTTTATATATGATGAATCTCAACTCGATATCATTATCGACCAGGCTATTACCAAACGCGAGAAAGAGGGTATAAAAATTGAATCAACTGAGGAAAGATTCCGTCAAGCTGGCTTTATCGAACAGAAACGCTATAAGGGTCTAGGTGAAATGGATGCTGAACAGTTATTCGAGACCACCATGAACCCAGATAAACGAGTATTAATACAAGTCAGGGTAGAAGATGCTGAAAAAGCCGATGCCATATTTAATAAACTTATGGGCACTGAGGTAGAGCTCCGCAAGAACTTTATTCAAACGCATGCTAAGTTTGTGAAAGATTTGGATATATAAAGTTATGGAACCACAGACCAACAATCCAATAGACAAAACCAAGGATATCCAGCAACCAATTTATTCTGATCACACCCAGAGCGTAGAGCTTAGAACAATCGAAGATGTTATGGAGGATAATTACCTTCGTTATTCAATGAGCGTGATTGTGGCTCGAGCTTTACCAGATGTTCGTGATGGCTTGAAGCCAGTACATCGGCGAATTCTTTATGCGATGAATGCCAATGGTTGGCGCAGCAATTCTTCAACCGTTAAGAGTGCTCGAGTTACCGGTGAAGTTATGGGTAAATACCACCCTCATGGAAACTTAGCTATCTACGATGCCATGGCTAGAATGGCTCAGCCCTGGTCTATGCGCTACATGCTGATTAACGGTCAGGGTAACTTTGGTTCTATGGATGGCGACCCACCAGCCGCTGAACGATACACAGAAGCTAAAATGGCCCGTATAGCCGATGATTTATTGGTAGATATCGATAAAGACACTGTCGATTTTGTAGATACTTATGACGGTAGTCGACAAGAGCCCACAGTATTACCAGCTAAGTTGCCTAATTTATTGCTAAATGGACAGCTTGGTATTGCGGTCGGGATGGCCACCAATATTCCACCACACAATCTTACAGAACTGGTTGATGCCACTATTTATCAAATAGAAAATCCTGATGCAACGCTAGACGATTTATTAAAGTATGTCAAAGGGCCGGATTTTCCAACTGGCGGTATCGTTTTCGGTAAAGATTCATTAAGGACTGCCTATGCCACAGGCAAGGGTGGTGTGATTATGCGCGGTGTAGCCGAGATAGTTGAATCTAACAAGGGCCGCCATCAAATTGTGATAACCGAAATACCTTATGGGCTTAACAAGGCCAGTTTACTAGAAAAGCTTGCCGAACTAGCCCGTGAAAAGAAAATAGCCGGGATAAGCGATATCCGAGATGAAAGCGCCAGAGGCGATGTCCGAATAGTGGTAGATCTAAAAAAAGACGCTTATCCTAAAAAATTACTTAATCAGTTGTATAAACTAACTTCTCTTCAAACTCCATTTCATTTTAATATGCTAGCTTTAATAGATGGTATTCAACCGCGCATTCTAGGTCTTCAAGATATAATCATTGAGCATATCAAGCACCGACAGATAGTTGTCAGGCGACGTACTGAATTTGAACTACGCAAAGCTAAAGAACGAGCCCACATACTAGAAGGTTTGAAAATAGCGCTTGATCATATTGATGAAGTTATAAACACCATCCGTTCGAGCGAAACAACAGACGAAGCCCAGACTAATTTAATGAATAAATTCGCTTTAAGCGAAATCCAAGCCAAAGCCATTTTAGCTATGCAATTACGAACGTTAGCTGGACTTGAAAGAAAGAAAATTGATGATGAGTTTACAGAATTACTCAAGTTGATTAAAGATTTAGAAGCTGTTTTAGCGGATGAAAGCAAAATCTTACATATTATAAAGGACGAATTAGAGCAAGTTAAAAAGCAATTTGGCGACAAACGACGGACTAAAATAATTGCTCAAGAATTAGGCAAAATGAATGACGAAGATCTAGTTCCTGAAGAGCAAGTAGTTGTAACTCTTACATCAGCTAACTATATAAAAAGAAGCCCAATAGCTGATTATAAGAAGCAAGGTAGGGGCGGTAAAGGTCGACGTGGAATGGTTACGAGAGAAGAGGATGTTATTGAACATGTTGTAAATGCTAGTACACATGATTACTTGCTGTTCTTTACAAACAAGGGAAGAGTTTTCCGAATAAAGACTTATGAAGTCCCAACCACTAATTTAAATGCCAAGGGTGTAGCCATAGTAAACTTGCTTCAACTTCAGCCAGAAGAAAAAGTTAGTTCAGTTATTAATGTAAACAAACAAGACGGCGGTAATTTGTTTATGTGCACCGTAAAAGGCGTAGTTAAAAAGACGCCATTTGAGCAATATAAAAATGTTCGAAGCTCTGGATTAATTGCTATAAATCTTGATGAAGGCGATGAACTCAAATGGATACGAATGACCAATGGTAATAACGAAGTCTTGATTTCAACCGCTCAAGGTCAAGCAATTAGATTCCATGAAAAGAACGTCCGACCAATGGGTCGGGCTTCCAGGGGTGTCAGGGGTATTCGATTACGCGCCGGCGACGAAGTTATCGGGATGGACGTAGTCCAAGAAGGATCAAGCATATTTGTAATAAGCCAACACGGTTACGGCAAACGTACAAAAGTCGCCCAATTTATGTCTCACGCTAGAGGTGGCGTTGGTATACGCTCTGCAATAGTAAATAAGAAAACTGGTCGTTTAGTAAGCGTTAAAACTCTCTTAGATAATAACGATAATCAGGAAGTGATTATTATTACCTCTCAAGGTCAAGCCATACGTTTAGGCATGAAGAGCATTTCTCAGTTAGGTAGAGCTACTCAGGGAGTAAGAATTATGCGCTTGAACGATGGCGATGAAGTAGTGTCGTTGGCTTTAGTAGAAATAGATAATGATATAGCTAACGAAGAGCCCGTTAAATCATAGTATCCGTTTTACAATAATCATTATGATTAACTTGACAGGGGGTATGTTAACAGGTTATGATGGTCTTATATTTTTCGGGGCTTGTATTTTGGTGTCCTTAAAAAATGGACCTTAAAAATTGGATAGTGCAAATCAACGTCAGTTTCTAAATAACTATATTTATATAGTTGTTTTTTTGGAGAGTTTGATCCTGGCTCAGGATGAACGCTGGCGGCGTGCTTAATACATGCAAGTCGTGCGGTAACAGGGGAAGCTTGCTTCCTGCTGACGAGCGGCGGACGGCTGAGTAACGCGTAGGAACGTACCCCGAAGTGAGGAATAACGACCCGAAAGGGTTGCTAATGCCGCATGTGCTCTAAGGAGTAAAGCTTCGGCGCTTTGGGAACGGCCTGCGTCCGATTAGCTAGTTGGTAAGGTAAAAGCCTACCAAGGCTACGATCGGTAGCTGGTCTGAGAGGATGATCAGCCAGACTGGGACTGAGACACGGCCCAGACTCCTACGGGAGGCAGCAGTAGGGAATTTTCCACAATGGGCGAAAGCCTGATGGAGCAACGCCGCGTGCAGGACGAAGGCCTTCGGGTTGTAAACTGCTTTTATCTGTGATGATTATGACAGTAACAGAAGAATAAGGGTCTGCTAACTACGTGCCAGCAGCCGCGGTCATACGTAGGACCCAAGCGTTATCCGGAATTACTGGGCGTAAAGAGTTGCGTAGGTGGCAAAGTAAGTGAACAGTGAAAGCGTGTGGCTCAACCATATATACATTGTTTAAACTGCTTAGCTAGAGCACAAGAGAGGTAGCTGGAATTTCCAGTGTAGGAGTGAAATCCGTAGATATTGGAAGGAACACCGATGGCGTAAGCAGGCTACTGGCTTGTCGCTGACACTCAGGCACGAAAGCGTGGGGAGCAAACGGGATTAGATACCCCGGTAGTCCACGCTGTAAACTATGGATGCTAGCTGTTATCGGTATCGACCCCGGTAGTAGCGAAGCTAACGCGTTAAGCATCCCGCCTGTGGAGTACGGTCGCAAGACTAAAACATAAAGGAATTGACGGGGTCCCGCACAAGCGGTGGAGCGTGTTGTTTAATTCGAGGGTAAGCGAAGAACCTTACCAGGGCTTGACATCCTGTGAAGTTCTCTGAAAAGAGAGTGTGCCGTAAGGAACACAGTGACAGGTGGTGCATGGCCGTCGTCAGCTCGTGTCGTGAGATGTTTGGTTAAGTCCATCAACGAGCGCAACCCCTATGAATAGTTAATTTTCTATTTGGACTGCCCTGGTAACAGGGAGGAAGGAGGGGATGACGCCAGGTCAGTATTTCCCTTACGTCCTGGGCTACAAACACGCTACAATGGCCGGTACAAAGGGCTGCCAAGTCGCGAGACGGAGCAAATCCCATCAAAGCCGGTCTCAGTTCGGATTGCAGGCTGAAACCCGCCTGCATGAAGCTGGAATCGCTAGTAACGGTAGGTCAGCACACTACCGTGAATACGTTCCCGGGACTTGTACACACCGCCCGTCAAACCATGAAAGTCGCCAATACCTGACGTACTAGCTAGTCTAGTCCTAAGGTAGGGGAGATGATTGGGGTTAAGTCGTAACAAGGTATCCGTACCGGAAGGTGCGGATGGATTACCTCCTTTCTAGGGAGATATACTAGCCTTAAGTTGAGCAATCAATTTAAGAGCTAGGTCGGTCTTGGTAAACTTTTAAATCAGTACTGAAAGTTTACATATCCGTTTATTCGGACGAGAAAAGTGCTGGAAATAGATTGACGTTGATTGCACTATTTAGTTTTTAAGATTAAGGCGCTATGAAAGCGCCTTTTTATTTCTTAAAAATATTGCTTATACAAGAGAATATTCGTACAATAACGCAGTAATCGGGCTTGTAGCTCAGCTGGTTAGAGCGCGTCACTGATAATGACGAGGTCCCAGGTTCAAGTCCTGGCAAGCCCACCAAAATACTGATTGAGAAGGGGATGTAGCTCAGCTGGCTAGAGTACCTGCTTTGCAAGCAGGGGGTCCGGGGTTCGAGTCCCCGCATCTCCACCAGAATTTATAGTTCAAATACATTTATAAAAAACTTAAAAATACTAATTTTTTAACACAATGTTGTGATTTTATGTTTTTTTGAAGTATAAAATTGTAGGAAGTTTTACATCGTTAATAGCTTGACTACCCCTGTTGATACTGTTATGATGTAGGTCGACGTTTGAGTTTAGGCAGCGAGACTATTTAGGGAGTAGTTTCTAGCATAAACTCAAGCTACCAGAATGTGCTAACGACTAATTGGGATGCTCGGGCTTTGTAACTTAAAAATTTGGAAGTAAATAATTTTAAGACAAACGGCTAAATTATTGGTAATTACCAATAACTAGTCAATTGCACATCGTAAAAAGTTACTCAAGCGCACACAAAGGATGCCTTGACGTGAGATACCGATGAAGGACGTGAGGAGCTGCGATAAGCTTCGGGGAGTTGCTAACTAAACTTTGATCCGAAGATGTCCGAATGGGGAAACCTTAATAGAGTCATGTCTATTAGCGCTTGTCTGAATACATAGGACGAGATAGCGGTAAGCGGGAGAACTGAAACATCTTAGTACCCCGAGGAATAGAAAGTAAATAACGATTCCGGTAGTAGTGGCGAGCGAATCCGGAACAGCCCAAACTTTTTAGGTTTCCGTTTGGCAACAAACGGATAAGTTGGTAGACGAATATCTAAAAGGGGTTGTGACACTACAAACAACCAGTACGGAGCCCTGAGCTTGCTCAGATTTCCGTATTGGAAGTACGATCTACCATTATCGTACATAAGGTCTCAATTAATAGCGTTGCGAGCAGAAGCTTTTGGAAAGAAGCGCCAAAGACAGTGATAGCCTGGTATGCAAAGTTTCGCTAACCTTATATTTGTTTTTGTCGAGTAAATCGGGACACGTGAAACCCTGATTGAATCTGGGGGGTCCACCCTCCAAGGCTAAATATATCTTACGATCGATAGTGAACAAGTACCGTGAGGGAAAGGTTAAAAGAACCCAGGAATGGGAGTGAAATAGATCCTGAAATTGTGTGCGTACAAGGAGTCGGAGCTAGATTTATCTAGTGACGGCGTGCTTTTTGTAGAACGATCCAGCGAGTTATTTGCATGCGCAAGCTTAAGTCATTTGACGGAGGCGTAGTGAAAGCGAGCCTGAATAGGGCGTCCTAGTGCATGTGAATAGACCCGAAACCGAGTGATCTAACCATGGCCAGGCTGAAGCGCGGGTAAAACCGTGTGGAGGGCCGCACCAGTGTGAATTGCAATACGCTTGGATGAGCTGTGGTTAGTGGTGAAATGCTAATCGAACTCGGAGATAGCTGGTTCTCCTCGAAATAGCTTTAGGGCTAGCGTTGCGTGGTAGCAGATAGGGGTAGAGCTCTGTTTCGGACTGGGGCTCGTAAGAGTACTCATCCTTGATAAACTACGAATACTATCTGTGGAATCGTGGCAGTCAGAACGGCGGGGCTAAGCTCGTCGCTCAAAAGGGAAACAGCCCAGATCGCCATCTAAGGTCCCTAAATTTACACTAAGTGGGAAACGAGGTGAGATTTCTTAAACAGCGAGGATGTTGGCTTAGAAGCAGCCATACATTTAAAGAGTGCGTAACAGCTCACTCGTCAAGAGATCTTGCGCGGAAAATGTAACGGGGCTCAAGTGTAATACCGAAGATGCGAACTTCTAGCTTGCTAGGAGTGGTAGAGGAGCGTTGATATCGCACTGAAGTCAGATTGTGAGATCTGGTGGAGCGTTATCAAGTGAGAATGCTGGAATGAGTAACTATAAGGCAGGTGAGAAACCTGCCCACCGAAAGAGCAAGGTTTCCTGGGCCACGGTAATCGTCCCAGGGTTAGTCGGTCCTAAGTCGAGGCGAGTAGCGTAGGCGATGGACAACGGGTTAATATTCCCGTACTAGTTTTACATTGTTTAAAAATGCGCGGCATATTAGTAGAATCGGATTCATGGTTATATCCGTCTAACCTCGAGAAAAACGAGGGAATGAAACGACCTTACGGTTGGATTTCTATAACAGTGCTGACAAGAAAAGTTTTTAAACTTATGTGTAAGGCTATCCGTACCGCAAACCGACACAGGTGCTCAGGTCGAGTAGACCAAGGTGTACGAGTGATTCTTCGTTAAGGAACTCGGCAAACAAGCGGCCGTAACTTCGGAATAAGGCCTGCCTCCATTAGGAGGCCGCAGCTAAAGAACCCATGCAACTGTTTACCAAAAACACAGGTCTCTGCTAACACGAAAGTGGATGTATAGGGGCTGACGCCTGCCCGGTGCTGGAAGGTTAAGGGGAGAAGTGTATGCTTTGAACTGAAGCCCCAGTGAACGGCGGCGGTAACTATAACCGTCCTAAGGTAGCGAAATTCCTTGTCAGGTAAGTTCTGACCCGCACGAATGGCGTAATGATATGGGTACTGTCTCAACGAAGAGCTCGGTGAAAGTGCATTGACGGTAAAGATGCCGTCTGTCCGCAGCAGGACGGAAAGACCCCGTGCAGCTTTACTATAACTTGGCATTGAGCTGGGTTGTAACATGTGTAGAATAGGTGGGAGACTATGATGCTTAGGCGCTAGCTTAGGCGGAGTCAACAGTGAAATACCACTCTTGTTATGATCTTGTTCTAACCTGGTCCTCAAACTATCTATGATAAATTTCGTAGCTAGTTTCAGGATCGGGGACCGTGTCTGGTGGATAGTTTAACTGGGGCGGTTGCCTCCTAAAAAGTATCGGAGGCGTTCAAAGGTTGGCTAGATTCGGATGGAAATCGAATCGATAGTGTATACGCATAAGCCAGCTTGACTGTGAGGGTGACAACCCGAGCAGGCACGAAAGTGGGAGTAAGTTTTCCGCTGTCCGTACATATTTGTACATGAGTGTGGTATCGGCAGCGCTTTCGGATAAAAGTTACGCCGGGGATAACAGGCTTATAGCGCCCAATAGTTCACATAGACGGCGCTGTTTGGCACCTCGATGTCGGCTCATCTCATCCTGGGGCTGAAGCATGTCCCAAGGGTCCGGCTGTTCGCCGGTTAAAGAGGTACGCGAGCTGGGTTCAGAACGTAAGTTACATTGCGTTCTACTACTGAAAAGTAGTAAAATACGAGTGTACATCGCACTTTTCGTATTAATACCTGACTAATATCGGTGAAACCCTACAAAAATTCGAACATTTTTGAGGGTAATACCGAGGGAAGACATATATGTCTGACGAAGAAAAAGCCTACATAGCTGGATTTCTTGATGGCGATGGATCAATAATGGCACAACTTATAAAACGAAAGGGATATAAGTTTGGGTACCAGATCCGTGTCAGTATAGTTTTCTATCAAAAGACTATACATCAAGATCATCTTCTTTGGCTAAAGAAGCAGCTTGGCTATGGTTATGTTCGGATACGCAATGACGGTATGAGTGAATATACTATAGTTGGCTTAAGTGAAGTAGAACATGTGTTATCTACTCTGAATTCCTTTCTTCGACTTAAAAAAGTTCTTGCACGTAAAGTATTGTTGCTCATAAAGCAGCATCCTTCTCAGCGTAAAGTTAATGTTGCGCAATTTATTAGACTAAGTAAATTAGTTGATGAAACAGCTAAATTTAACTATACAAAGAAACGCAAAAACACTAGCACTGAAGTAATTGAATTTTTATTAAGTAAAAATATATATGTCCCCGTAGAGACTGAAGGATAGTGTAGCTACTAACCAGAGATAGAATTCTTAACTAAAGATCTATCATACGTCAGCCCCTCATTACACACATAGTAATAGGGTGAAGATATAGTCCGTGCCACTAGTAATAGTGGATTTACACGCGTGAGACAGTTCGGTTCATATCCGCTGTGGACGATAGGAAATTTGAGAGGATTTATCCCTAGTACGAGAGGACCGGGATGAACGTACCGCTGGTGTACCAGTTGTTCTACCAAGGGCATGGCTGGGTAGCTATGTGCGGACTAGATAAGCGCTGAAAGCATATTAAGCGCGAAGCTAACCTCAAGATTAGATTTCCCTATGAGACCCCTGAAAGACGATCAGGTTGATAGGCGCAAGGTGAAAGCACGGTAACGTGTGGAGCCAAAGCGTACTAATAGGTCCATTGACTTTTTATGATCTTCCACAACTACTATTTATAGTTTTTTGTGGAAGTAGCAATTGACTAGTTTTTGGTGTATTATCATCACACGTTTGCCTTAAAAATTTATTTATTACATGGACATCGATATCCGTCTTTAGTAACAATAGGACGTCATCGGTGCCCATGGCGCGAGGGAAACACCTGTTCCCATACCGAACACAGAAGTTAAGCCTCGCAGCGGTTACAATACTTGGGGTCCACCCCTGGGAAAATAGCACGGTGCCGAATTATATAAAGTCCTTCCGAATAGGAAGGGCTTTATTCTTATAACGCTAATGTTAATTATTTAAAATGCCATTGACTTTAGCACAATGGAATGTTATCATAAGTGCATTGAACAGAAGTAGGAGGGTTCCGTAAGACGGGACTCTTTTTAATTCGTTCGAGGAATAGATTAAATAAAGGAGAACAATATGGCTGGAACACCGAATGGTGGAAAGTTAGCTGCTGCTACTAACATCAAGAAATATGGTGCAGATTTTTACGCCAAGATTGGTGCCAAAGGTGGTCTCAATGGTCACACTGGCGGTTTTTATGCCAATCGCGAATTAGCTCGTATTGCTGGTGCCAAAGGTGGTCGTATTAGCCGCCGACGCAGCACAAATAAAACTGCTTAATTTTATATAACTAAGCAGAATTAGAGAAGATCGTCCATTAATAATAGGCGATCTTTTTTAGTTTATCGAGTTGTCGATACGGCCTACAGAAGCGGGAAGCAGTAACATGCCATATAGCATGACAATTAAAACAACGGTATAAAGTCGGCTGGTCTTGTATCCCTTGGCATTCACAGACAGGGCATTTACTTCTTTGGTGAAGCCAATCTTTATAAGTATCAAGGCAATTTTGAATATGTTCTTCATCAATAACTTCTTGATATTTAGGGGCGATTTTTCTTGCTTTTTCCCAAGCGTCTATCTCTAATTGGATTAGGTCGTAATCATACATATAACTGTTATGTCCCAATAAAGCATGGCTTAATTCATGCAACACTGACCATCTTCCAGATTTATTGTTTTTATCTATAAATAATACTTCTTGAGTTCGTGGTGACCAGCTAAATTGATTAGCCGTACTAAATTTTAAATCAGGATAATCTTTAGCTAATTTACGGATGAACCGTTCCATAATGAGCCTTCGCTAAATCATAACAACCATATATAACAGCTTTTTCAGGTCTAGCCGCTACACGAATCGGCGGGATTGGCATCATCGCATTCTCATAACGTTTAAGATTAGCGCGCAAAAAACGGCCATAGCGCGAGTAATATTGTCCCACACCACCACCAAGCACTATTACTTCAGGTTGCATTACAGCAATAAGATTAATTAAGCCGATGGCAATATTGGCTGCGACAATTCGCCATATTTTAACACTATGAATTTCACGGGCTTGCTGCCCGAATTGTTCGACAATAGCCTTACCTGAAGCGAAACTTTCCCATTTCATCATTTTGTCGCCATGCTGAAGGATCATATCGCCAGATTCCGAATCTACAAGTTCCGGATCAATTTGTTGGTTAACAATCAAACCGCTATTAATACCTGTACTAATCGTGACATACAAAACTTTTTGATAGTTATCTTTTAACAACATAGCTTCGGATAAACCGGCTAATTTAGTGTCATTTTCTATAACAACTGGCGTTTTAATTATGCTTTTTATGTCTTTTCGGATATTAACATTTTGCCAATTAAGATTCCCGAAAGCAATCGCTACGCCCTTTTCTCTATCTAGTCGACCAGGCACACCGACACCAGTTGCTGAAAAATCGTGTGTAGTTAATTTGGCAACATTATTTTCCAAAGAATCAAGGAACATTTTATAAGACCGTGGTGTCGGAAACTTAATTTCTTCCTGGATCACACCATTGTCGTCAAGACTTGCAATTAGGGTTTTTGTGCCCCCAATATCTATCCCCAGATACATTACTACCAGTTTATCATAATTTATTGATCATCTTATCGGTATCTTTTGACCCGACAAGCAGAAACAGTTATAATAACAGGTAATCTTGCTGAGGAGTAACAGTAATAAGCCGGTCTACAATGAACGACGGCTGTTACATTAGCTAGAAAATACATTTTAAGGAGGCATGGAATACATGTCAAAACAAGCTATATCAATGGATGATTTGATGGCAAAGAACGACATCGCATCACTTCATACTGGCGATGTTGTTAGCGGAGTAATCACATCAGTTAAAAAGCACGAACTTTGGGTAGATTTAGGGCCCAACGGTATTGGTGTCGTGCTACGCCGAGAAATCGGTTATGGGCAAGAACTTAAGGTTGGGGAGAGCATCACTGTGAGTGTTGTTGATCCTGAGCTAGAGGATGGCTATGCTTTGTTGAGCATGAAACGCGCCGTAAAAGATCGAGGATGGGATGAGCTACAAAGAGTACATGACGAACAAGAAATTATAGATGTAGTACCATATGATGCTAATCGTGGCGGTTTATTAATTGAATTAGAAGGGATCAGAGGATTCCTGCCGGTTTCTCAGTTGGCAGCAGGCCACTATCCAAGAGTTTCTGGCGCCGATAAAGATGAAATATTACAGAAGTTACACGCTTTGGTTAATAAATCTCTACGTGTACGAATTCTTGACTCCAGCCGCAAGGACAACAAACTTATCTTTTCTGAAAAGGAAGCTGTTCGGGATGATATGCAAGCACGTTTAAGCAATTTAAAGGTTGGCGATACAGTTGAAGGAGTTATTACTGGCGTAATTGACTTTGGGGCATTTGTAAACGTGGATGGCATCGAAGGATTGATTCATATATCAGAAATATCTTGGGAACGCGTAGAAGACCCAAGAAATTACCTTAAATTAGGCGAAACAGTTAAAGCAAAGATTATTGCAATAGATAAAGACCGACTTAGTCTAAGTCTTAAACAAATGACTGAGGACCCGTGGTTAAAGGAAGTTAAATCCTTTAAAAAGGATGAAGTAGTTGAAGGTAAAATAACTCGTATTACTCCGTTTGGCGCATTTGTCCAATTAAGCCCATCCGTTGAAGCTTTAGTCCATGTTTCTGAGATGAGTGATTCGGAGGCAGTTGATCCCGAAAAAATCTTTCAACTTAATGAAAAGAAGAAATTTAAAATTCTAGGTATCGATACCGAAACACGCAAAATAGCGCTAAGCCTAAAGGATACTAAATAGTCCTATGTAGTACGGCATAGACAAAGAAAGGAGTGCGAAATGTCGCAAACAATTCAAATTGAAGACCATGTGACTGTCGGCACTCTAGCCGAAAAACTGTCTATACCTGTTAGCCGTTTAATTACCGAGTTAATGAAGAACGGCATAATGGCTACTATAAATGAGCGGTTAGATTATGATACAGCTCAGATTATTGTAAATGAATTAGGGCTGGATATGGTGGTTACTAGACAAGAAGTAGCACCAAAAGAAATAGTTAGTACAAGAACTAAGCTTGACGTAAAATCCGACAAAGCCGTTCCACGTCCACCCGTGGTGGCATTTATGGGTCATGTCGATCACGGTAAAACCAGTCTACTGGATGCCATAAAAAGCTCACAAGTAGCCAAAGAAGAAGCTGGAGGTATTACTCAGTATATTTCAGCTTATTACATCAAGCATAACGGCCGTGCTATAACGTTTTTAGACACACCAGGCCATGAGGCTTTTTCAGCTATTCGCGAACATGGCGTACGCTTAACTGACATTGCGGTAATTGTTATCGCGGCCGATGATGGTATTAAACCGCAAACCATTGAAGCTATCCGGTTCGCCAAACAGGCTAAAGTTAAAATCATAGTCGCAATTAATAAGATTGATAAAGAGGGAGCTGACTCTAACCGGGTTAAGCAGCAGTTAGCTGATCAGGATCTTCTAGTTGAAGAATGGGGCGGGAATATTGTCACTGTTGAGGTCTCAGCTAAAAACAAGCAGGGCATAGATAACTTGTTGGACATGATTTTGTTGGTCGCAGACGTTGAAGATCTTAGAGCTGAAGTGGATGTCCCAGCTAAAGGACTGATTATAGAGGCGCATACTGAGATTGGCCGCGGATCGGTAGCCCACGCCTTGGTTGAATGGGGAACTCTAAAAAAAGGTGATTATATTGTCGCAGGGACAACCTATGCTAGAATAAAAAATCTTGAAACAACAGATGGACAGCCATTAGTTAGTGCCACGCCATCTATGCCAGTAGTAATAACTGGGTTTAAAACACTGCCTGAATTTGGCGATGAATTTGAAGCAGTTAGTAGTGAAAAAATTGCTAAGGTTCAGGTTCAAAAAGTTCTCAGCAGCCACCATGATACTAGTGGTCGTCTTGATTTAAGTAGCAGTGATCTAATCCGATTGATCAACCGGACCAACAAAGTCCAATTCTTCAATATAATTATTAAAGCCGATGTCCGCGGGTCACTAGCATCTGTTGCGGACAGCCTTAAAGTTCTCGACACCGATGAAGTTGCTGTCTGTATTGTTGACTCTGGTATTGGCATGGTAACTGAGAATGATATATATATTGCCAAAACTAGCGGAGCAGTCATCTATAGTTTTAATGTTAATGTCCCTAATAACATCAAGCGTTTAGCTGCTCGGGATAAAGTTGTAATTCGTAGCTATACAATTATTTATGAGTTAATCGACGATGTTAAAGCTGAGCTTAGTAAACTGCTATTACCGGAAATAGTTGAAACAGTGCAGGGCTTTTTAACTGTTAAGGCTATATTTAAGACAACTAAGACCGAATTAATTTGTGGCGGCGAAGTAAGCAAAGGACCTCTGTCAATTCCGGCTCGAGGCCGCATAATCCGTGATAAAAAAGTTATCGCAGAAGGCGAAATAATTAATCTAAAACGTGGTCCCCAAGATGTGCAATCTGTCCAGGAAAAAGAATTATGCGGTGTCAGCGTTCGGACAGAAAATCGTTTGGATTTACAAGTAGCTGATAGAATAGAATTTTTCACCCGACAAACCATTGAACGAAAACTATAAGTATAATTGCCGTATTATCGTTGCAGCGATACAATAGGTTTATTAATCAGGAATAATAATCATGGCTTTCACACTAGACTTTACAACGCTTGATGAACTTGGACTTGGTTCACTACCAGTAGAAGAAAAGAAAAAAATGCTGGCACATATTCTAGAAACGCTGGAAATGAGAGTTGGAACAACCCTTGCCAGTCGGATGACAGATGAACAATTGGATGAGTTCGAGCGTTTAATGCCAACCGAACAGGACAATCCTGCTACTATCCAAGAGAAAGAGCAAGCTGCCTTAAAATGGCTGGAAGGTAATTTCCCAACCTATAAAGAAGTTGTGGCTGATGAACTTAGTAAATTGATGGCTGAAATAAAACAAGTTGCCCCGCAAATCCTAGCCGATACTGCTCAAGCCAATAACCAAGCTGCCACTTCTTAAAAGATTAGTTTTTTACCATAGCCAGCTAAAAATGCTTCTGTAGACATTACTGGTTTACCAGCTGGTTTGAGTTTAGTAATTTCCAGCGCCTGCTGACCGCAATATACAAATAATTTTTTATGATCAATGTGTAGTTTACCTGGCTTTCCAGTTTGATCAAGAACTCGCCCGGCAATAATTGTCACGTTGATCCGATTAAAACTACAGTAACTCTTGGGCCATTCAGCGTAGGCTCGGATTTCGCGCTCTAGCTGAACAGCTGGCTTAGTCCAGTCAATTAAACCATCCGCCTTAGTTAATTTGCTTGAGTATGTTACTGGTACCTTGATGCTTTGCTCAATCGGGGTAATTTTTCTTAATACATAGCGCGGTAAAGTCGTGACCAGCAGCTTATGGCTTAATTTAATTAAATCTTGGGTAAGAACTGGTGTGGTAATAGTTTTTGATAAAAGATATTTTTTCTGAGCAAGCAATGGGCCATCATCAACTCCAGTCCGGATGAGCATTAAACTAACCCCGGTATATTGTTGGCCACTTAAAATTGCAAAACTAATCGGATCAGGCCCGCGCCATTGCGGCAGCAGAGAAAAATGGCTATTAACAATACCTAGTGGGAAGGAATCAATTACTTTTTTCGGGAGAATAATGCCGTAATCGATAATAAGTCCAAACTCGCTGACAAACGGTAGAGAAGGACTAGAGAATAAATCTTCTACGGTGGATTTATCCGCTAACTCCAGCAGTTTAATACCGTGTTTTTTAGCTATGTCTGAAACAGATTGACGATTATTAAGCAGCAAATTAGGTTTCGTAATAACCGCTTCAACTACAAAATCCTTAACAAGTAATTTTAAAGATTCCGCAGCGACCGGGCCACTACCGAAAAATATAAAGGGGTTTGATAACTTTTTCATAGTCAACCTGTTCTAGCTTACCGTCGTTCTTAAGGCGATAAAATCCATTAACTTCATTTTGGATACGATCCACGAAGGTTAAACCGTGCGTATGATCGATTTCGTGTTGCAGCACACGGGCTAAAAATCCATCAATCGTCAGGCGAAATTCTTTTCCGTTAACATCCTGGGCTTTAATCCTGATTTTATTGTAACGCGGAACTTTTCCATAAATATCCTGAACACTTAAACAACCTTCAAAATCTTTATCAATACCACCTTCATATTTGGTAATTGTGGGATTTATAAAAACACTGAACGTTTTATCGTCTTTATTCTCGTAATTATTGCGAACAACAATAATTCGTAATGGTTTACCGAGTTGGATAGCCGCCAGAGCTACGCCGACTTCGTGCGGGCGACTATTTTCCCAATCAGTTACAGCGTCTTCCATTTCAGTAATAGTTGCTTTAATGTCGTCGGTAATTAACCCTACTTTTTGGGAACGTTGATGCAATTGCTCATCTGGCAATAGCAGAATATTATCTTTTGGACTAGGCATTAGAATTAGTATATACGTTGTTCTTTCTATTGAGAATGCTTTTAAAGTAAATTTATTGGGTCAATATCATACGACCAGCCGCTTGGTAGTAGTTTAATTACCTTTACGAGCTCATTCCGTTGCTTGGCTTTGATTATTAATTGCCATTCGAATAACTTAGCAATTTTTTCACGAAAAGCCGGTGTAGGGCCATTAATTTGAATTTTTAATTCATGGTCCCTTAATAGCTCGGCTAAATTTGCTGTTGCAGTTTGGGCAGATTGACGGCTACGTCTTTTACAGGAAAGTTTTAATAAGTAGCAATATGGTGGGAAAGTAAATCTTTGTCGTTCGGCTAGCTCGGTCTTATAGAATTCGTCCCACTGCTTATTAATAGCTGCTTGTAACGTTGGGTTGGTTGGCAAATAGGTTTGAATAACAGCTTGGCCGTGCCGATAACCACGACCGACCCGGCCAATAACCTGACTAATTAATTGGTAAAGTCTCTCCTGAGAAGTGTAATCCGGTGTATATAGACTGGTATCAGCAATAATTACGCCGACTACAGCTAATTTCGGTAGATCTAATCCTTTAGCAAGAGTTTGAGTGCCGACCAGGATATCGACACCACCCTGGAAAACTTTTTTATATTGTTGCTCAAAACGGTCGGCTTTAAGATTGTCGTTATCAAATCTTTGTACCCGAACCCTTGGTAATAAGCGTTCGATTTCACTGACAATAGCTTTAGTGCCAATACTTTTGAAAATAATATTGGTTTCTTTACATATGGGGCAACTGGAAATAGAGGGCATTTTATAACTACAGCTATGACAACGGAAGCTGTGACTATCACCGTGATAAACCAACGCAATATCACAATTGGGGCAAAATGCTTGCCAACCGCAGTTTTGGCAAATTATCGACCGGGCCGTACCACGCCGATTGAGAAACAGTAATATCTGTTCTTTTTTAGCTAACGCTTCAGCTATGACGGCTAAAAGTTTATCTGATATAAATGCGGAATTAGTAAAGTTTGAACGTTCTTTTAAGTCCACAACAGTTATATCAACTTGTCTTACACCGGCCGCTGATTGTTGCATTCTAAGTATCTGGAAATTTTTCTGCTGAGCGATGAAGTAATCAACGATCGAAGGCGTAGCCGTACCTAGTACTAAGATTGCTTTATGCAGCTGAGCTAATTTACTGGCTACTCTAACGGTCTGGTAATAAGGGCTTTGTTCTTGTTTGTAGGCTGGTTCATGAGCTTCATCGACAATAATTGCCCCTATATTTTTAACTGGGTAGAATATTGCTGATCGGGCGCCAATAATTATCAATGGTTCTGGACTCATAATAGTTTTTATCCAAGAATCGCGCCTATCCTTAGGTGTTAACTGGGAATGCACTAATATGACCTGAGACTTAAAATTATTGATAAAATTTTTACTCAATTGCGAGGTAAGACTTATTTCTGGAGTCAATATAATTACTGATTTACCAGCCTTAATGCAATTTCGGCTTAGTTCTTGGTAAATTCGTGTTTTACCGCTACCAGTTTCACCATGCAAAATATAGGGCCCGTGTCTTAAGGCCTGCATGACAGTTTTTTGCTCTTCATTAAGCTTTGGTAGTTTAATAGCGCTAACTTTCCGTGGTTTATGATCGGTAAATTCCACCACATCTTTTATGCGCAATGCTTTAGGTAAAAATAATTGGACAATTGCACCTAAGGGCGCAGGATAGTACTCGTTTAGCCAGTATATTGTTGTTAATATTTCAGCAGGTAAAACAGGAAACGGAAATATTTCTGAAATTTTCTTAGTGGCAAAATACGGTTTAATAACTTTTTTTTCTACAACCCCGAGTACTATCCGATCGCGCATCGGAACACTGACTATGGCCCCAATCGATATTTTTTGATCTGAATAATAGGTCAATCCGGTTTGGCCGTGATACTGCATAGTAGCTACTAATATTGAGTAGTAATATTTCATCGTACTTATATTTTCAAACAAAATAGCTTGAAATGCCAATTAGATACTATTATACTGTGTCTTAACGTTATTACGTTGTCCTAATAACAATATCTTATGTTAGATGTATTCATTACTTCAAGAGTTAGACGGAAAATCATAGTTATCTATGCAAAGTATCCGGATTTTAAAACCCATGTTAGAGGTTTAGCAAAGCTAATTAAAGAAGATGCCGGTAATATCCAGCGCGAACTAAAACGTCTTGAAAAGGTTGGTTTTCTAATTTCTGAGAAACAGGCGAATACCAAGGTCTACTTTACAAATAAGCAATTCCCAATTTTCAAAGAACTCCAAAGTATCGTGTTAAAGTCACAACGTAGCGCCCAAAAAACCCAGAATCGTATATAGTCATTAGAATAAATACTACTTGCTAAGTAGGCATGCATTTTTTACAATAGTAATAGTTATGATTCAAGTTACAAGAAAAGACCCCAAAGAGCCGATGGAAAATCTACTGCGGAGATTTAATCGTAAGGTTCAACAATCCGGTTTGCTGGCAATTGCTAAGCAAGGCCAATATTTCGCCAAGCCGATCAGTAAGTCTGAACGGCGCGTGAAAGCCATTGTTCGTCAAGAACGAAAAGCAATTAAACTACAGAAGATTAAACTAGGCCAACGGTGAATTATGTCGCTAAAAGATTCGATCGAGCAGGATCTAAAAGCGGCGTTGCTAAGTAAAGACTCTTTAAAGGTTGACACCTTAAGAAGTATGAAAAATGCTTTGCTTTATGCTGAAGTTGGGCAAGGGCATGAGCGAAAGGACTTATCTGAGGAAGAAGTAATCAGCGTTTTGGTTAAAGAAGCTAAAAAACGTCAAGAAAGTGCTGACTTATACCAACAAGTTAATGAGTTAGATCGAGCCAAAAAAGAACTTGATGAAAAAAATATAATAGAGCAATATTTACCGAAAAGACTTTCTGATCCTGAAATTAATCAGCTAATTGATCGGGCCCTACAACAGTTCAAAGAAGATCGTGAGCCGAATCTAGGACAAATTATAGCCTATGTTCGACAATCTGCTGATGGTATTGTCGACGGGGCAACAGTTGCCCGACTAGCTAAAGAGAAATTACGATAATGATTATTCTTATGGGCGCTACCGGTAGCGGTAAAAGCTTACAGAGTCGGTTATTGGCAGATGAATGTGGTTACACCTGGATATCAACCGGTAAAATATTACGGTCTTTAATGACAAGTAAAAGCCGCCAAGAAATGCTAGCTGGAGAATTAGTTAGTGACCAGGAATTAATTCAAATGTTGTCCCAGAAATTCGAATCTATAAAACCAAAACAACTAGTTGTACTTGATGGTTTCCCACGAACTTTAGCGCAAGCTGAATGGTTAATTGAATGGGCGAAATCCAGCGATTTCGAAATAACTGCAATTTTTAATCTTGAGGTTGCGCACGCTGTTGTTCGCAACCGGCTAATTAAACGAGGAAGATTCGACGATACCGAAACTGCTATTAAGCAACGATTTAAAGAATTCGAACTAGTTACCCAGCCAATTATTAAACTTCTAAAAGATGAAGGTTACCGAATATTTAATATTAACGCTGAGGGTAATCCTGAAACCATACACCAAGATATTATCAAGGCGATTAATGGTATATCAATTAATAATTAATTCTCAAAATGTCCAAACACCTTACTAAAACCCCATCTGAAATACATGCCATGCGTGAAAGTGGCCGGATGTTAGCCACGGTTCTCCAATTTTTAAAATCCAGAGCTATTCCGGACATGTCGACTAAAGATTTAGCGGATTTAGCCGACAAAGAACTTAAAAAACTAGGAGGAGCGGCAACGTTTTTAGGTTACAACGGTTTTCCAGACATAATTTGTATCTCGATCAACAATGAGGTGGTGCATGGTATACCTCGTGCTGATAAAATTATTGCTGACGGAGACATTGTTAGTCTAGATTTTGGAGTTACGTATAGAGGGATGGTTACTGATGCCGCGATAAGTTTCGTTATTGGAAAGGCGACGAGAGAACACCGGCAATTAGTCGATGTTACCGAACAATCCTTATATGCTGGGCTAGAAGTTATTCACAGCGGGATTAGGACCGGTGATCTAGGATTTGCTATAGAGACAGTATTGAACAAACATCATTATGGAGTTGTTAGAGACTTAGTTGGACATGGCGTTGGCTATAAATTACACGAAGACCCCAGTATACCCAATTATGGTCGTCCGGGTAGCGGGGTAATATTGTCAAAAAATATGACAATTGCTGTCGAACCAATGGCAACACTGGGCACTTACAAAGTTTATTCCGCTCCTGATGGCTGGACAGTTTTAACTCAAGATGGATCATGGTCTGCTCATTTTGAACACTCAGTATTAATAACCGAAAAAGGTTGTGAAATCCTTACAACCTTGTAGATATTGTCATTTTTTACCTACAATTACTTGCCGTCCATAGAGAATAAGCGTTATACTTCCTGCATGCACGACCAATCTATACCACATTATGTGGGAATTGACATTGGCACCAGTACAGTTAGATGTATCATCGGCGTACTTGACCCCCATGATACATCAAGATTCTCGATTATCGGTTATGGAGCAGCCCCCAATGTCGGTATGCGGCGTGGTGTAGTGGTTTACGCTGATGATGTCTCAGAAGCAATTATCCAAGCCATTACTGAAGCCGAACGACTGGCTGGGGTGCGCATTCATCAAGCAACCGTTAATATTAATGGTTCACATATTAGTGGCATGAATTCCAAGGGCGTAATTGCGATTAGTACAGCTAATCGCGAAATTACAACTGAGGATCGATTAAGAGTTGAAGAAGCAGCAACAATTATTCAGCTACCATCTAACAGGGAAATTGTCCAAGTCTTTGCGAAAAACTATCGCCTAGATGGTCAAGATAATATAAAAGACCCTGTTGGTATGAGAGGTGTTAGACTAGAAGTTGAAACACACATTGTCACTGCCGCTTCACCAAGTTTGAGAAATCTAGATGCTGCTCTCCAAAAAGCTGAAGTAATTCCTAATCGGCATACATTATCTGGACTAGCAGCCGTGGAAACTGTTCTGAATCGCCAACAAAAGGAATCTGGCACTATCTTGCTCGATATTGGCGCCGGCACTACTAATATTGTAGTAATTGAAGATGGCGAGATTCAACATGTGGCAGTTATTCCAATGGGCGGTGTTCATATTACCAATGATTTAGCAATCGGCTTAAAAACTGACCTTGACATAGCTGAACTAGTAAAAATTAATCATGCTCATATTGGGGCAGAACCTAAAAAGGATAAAATCTCGGTTGATTATAATAAAAAAACTTATCACTTTGATGCTGCTGATGTAGTTATGATAAGCGAAGCCCGGGTCGAAGAACTGTTAGATTATGTAGCCAAAGAGCTGCATCGCATTCAACGCTGGCGGAAATTACCCGGGGGAGTGGTATTGGTCGGAGGATCGGCTAAGTTACCGGGGTTACCGGATTTTGTCAGTGATAAATTAGAGTTAGCCGCCCGAGTTGGCGAACCCCAAATGATGACCGGTTTAATTGAAAAAGTAACCGATCCGGCAGCTTTTACGGCTGTAGGTTTAGCATTATTAGACATGCTTTTGCTTCCCATTGATGAAAACAGCCGACACTCAGTAAAGAACATGAACACTAAAATTTTCACTTCATTATCAGGTTTGTGGCGGTCGTTTAAACGTTAAAATAAAATCGAACCATTTAATATATTGTTATACCCATGGTGGATAATTAAATATTCATAATTGAACAAATGAATTGTTGAACTGGTCTCTGGTATAGGGTATACTCGCCTATATAACTAAATATGAGAGTGAGTTATGCCACAAGTATCGCCGCCAATTGAAACTTTTGCACGTATTAAGGTCGTAGGTGTAGGTGGCGCCGGTGGAGCCGCCATCAATCGTATGGTGGAAGCTGGCGTTGAGGGAGTTGAATTTATCGCAGTTAATGCCGATGCCCAAGCCATTCATAATTCCAAGGCCCAAGTAAAACTTCACATTGGCAAAGATACTACCAAAGGATTAGGCGCTGGCGCCGATCCAGTTATTGGTCAGCGCGCAGCCGAAGAATCTAGGGATGACATTGTTAAGGCTCTAGAAGGGGCCGATATGGTTTTTGTAACTTTGGGGGCTGGTGGTGGTACTGGCAGTGGCGCCGGTCCGATAGTGGCTCAGCTGGCTAAAGACCTAGGAATATTAGTAGTCGGTTTCGCAACTAAACCATTTGCTTTTGAAGGTGAAAAACGCCGCCGTAATGCCGAAACGGCCATTAATAGTTTACGAAAATCAGTAGATACGCTGATTGTTGTACCTAATGACCGATTACTGCAAACTATTGACCGACAAACTCCATTACTAGAAGCATTTAAAGTTGCTGATGATGTTTTACGTCAAGGTGTGCAGGGTATATCTGATCTAATAACAGTTCACGGATTAATTAATTTGGATTTTGCCGATGTAAAAACGGTTATGAGCAATGCTGGCTCAGCGTTAATGGGCATTGGTCGAGCGAGCGGCGAGAACCGTGCCATTCAGGCAGCACAGCAAGCAATTGAATCGCCACTTTTGGAAATATCCATTGATGGGGCCAGAGGGATTCTGTTTAACGTGATCGGCGGCAACGACCTAACTATGCATGAAATTAACACTGCGGCTGAAGCAATTACGTCAGCTGCTGACCCAGAAGCAAACATAATTTTCGGAGCTACAATTAACCCAGACCTCGATGGAGAGATAATAATCACGGTTGTCGCCACCGGATTTGACGATTCATACTTTACTAATCGTAAAATAACTACTGGCATACCAAGCAGATCCACTAAAACGCAGCTGACTGACAAAGAAACTGATAAAAAAGCCATGACCAATAAATCAGAAGATAGCGTAATGGGGAACTTGGACATGGATTTGGATGATACTGATGCCGAAAGTGATTTTCATAATGAAGATGACGGACCTAATATGTGGACGATAGACGATAAAGATGAAGGTGATGCAGAAACCGACAAATCAGAAATAGACCAGGCCGAGCTTAAAGAGGAAAATCAAGATACTCCTCGGGTTATAAATGGCGCGTTAGAAGATAACGATGAGGATGAAGTTGAAAAACAACCTTCGTTTTTACGACGATTGAAAAATCGCCGGAAGAATAATCCGGATGACGAAAATCAAGAACAACAAAATTGATTGTTGTCGTTAAAATTACTTTGTTAATATTATTGCCAAACACTATTTATAGAGTTACCATAATTAGTATAGGCACTATATATAGGATGTTAGCTATAAGTGTCGGCACATTTAGATTGAATAAAGGAGGTGTGCATTATGAAGTGCAACCAATGTCAACAAGCTGATACTAAAGTTATTGAATCACGCGATGTTGCTGAGGGTGAATCTGTTAGACGCCGCCGTGTTTGCATGAATTGCCATTATCGTTTTACAACGTATGAGCGTATTGAACGACCGCAATTAATCGTAGTTAAGAATAGTGGCAAACGCGAATTGTTTCATCGGGAAAAATTGTTGTCAGGACTATTTAAAGCTTGCGAGAAAACAGCTGTCACCAGTCTGCAGCTTGAGTATCTAGTTAACGACGTTGAAAACGAACTGCAAGCTTGTGGTGAGACAGAAATTCATTCAGCGGTTATTGGTGATTTAGTGATGGATCGTCTGGCAAATATCAACGAAGTAGCTTATGTAAGATTTGCTAGCGTCTATCGTCATTTCAAAGACATCGATGGTTTCGAAAAGGAACTAGTCGATATTAAAAAACGTCGGGCAAATGATCCTTTGAAAACCACAGTTAAGGCTTAAGTAATTTATTTAGTTGGCTTGAATAAATAAAATATATAAGTTATAACCTATTATTAGCGAGTAGAGACGCTCGGGTGGGTTAAGGTTTCTGGGGCTTTATCACACCGGAACACCAGAAATAAAAATTTAATAACATAACAATAAGTGAGGGAATTATGGGACAAACAACCGATTTACGGGTTGGGAGGTTATTTACTCAACCAAAAAAGAAGGCTTACGATCAATTAAATTGGATATTAAGCGATTCAATCATCATTAATCCACAAAGTAAAACGCCAGTTTTTGAGCAGAAAGGCGTTGAATTTCCAGAGGGCTGGTCACTTAATGCAATTAATATTGTAGCCCAGAAATATTTCACCGGCACACCAGGTACAGCAACTCGAGAAAAATCATTAAAACAACTTATTGACAGAGTAGTAGATACTATTACGCGTGAGGGAGTACAGAACGGTTATTTTGATACCGAAACTGAAGCCGAAGATTTCCGCGAAGAACTTAAGTATATTCTGGCAACCCAACGGGCATCGTTTAATTCACCAGTATGGTTTAACATAGGCGCCAACGAACGTTCCCAACAAGCCAGTGCTTGTTTTATTTTAGGTATTGAAGACACCATGCCATCGATATTGAATTGGTATGTTGAAGAGGGGATGATTTTCAAAGGCGGATCAGGATCAGGCATTAATCTAAGTCCCATCAGATCGTCAATCGAACCGCTTGGGAAGAGTGCTGGCACAGCATCGGGACCACTAAGTTTTATGCGTGGGGCCGATTCGTCAGCCGGAGCAATTAAGAGTGGTGGCAAAACTCGCCGAGCTGCCAAGATGGTTATATTGAATATTGACCACCCAGATATAGAGGCGTTTATATGGAGCAAGGCGATTGAAGAGCGCAAAGCAAGAGTGCTCCAAGAAGCCGGTTTTGATATGAATCTTGACGGTAAAGATGCGTTTTCAGTTCAATATCAGAATGCCAATATTTCAGTAAGAGTAACTGATGAATTTATGGAAGCTGTGGAAAATGATGAAGACTGGGAGTTGAAAGCGGTTAGAACCGGGAAAACAGTTAAAAAGCTAAAAGCCCGATACCTATACCGTCAATTTGCTGAAGCGGCCTGGGAATGTGCCGATCCAGGTATGCAGTTTGATACAACCATTAATCGTTGGCACACTACACCAAACGCCGGCCGTATAGAAGCCAGTAATCCTTGTAGTGAATATATGCATTTAAATAATTCAGCCTGCAACCTTGCTAGCATTAATCTATTGAAGTATTTGAATGACGATGGTACTTTCGATATCCCATCGTTTGAGCATACTATAGACGCCATATTTACGGCTCAGGAGATATTAGTCGGCTATAGTGAGTATCCAACCGAAAAGATAACTAAAAACGCCAGAGCATACCGAGAATTAGGTCTAGGCTATGCTAATTTGGGGGCACTCTTAATGGCCCAAGGGTTACCATATGATTCTGATGAAGGTCGAGCTCAGGCTGCAGCTATTACTGCACTAATGACTGGCCGTGCCTACGCCATTAGTGCAAAATTAGCTTGTAAGGTTGGACCATTTGCCGGCTACCATAAAGATAAAGAAGCAATGCTACAGGTCATAAAAATGCATCGGGCTGAAATCTCGCAAATTGATGCCAGTCTGGTATCAGAAGAACTGCTTAATGCCGCCGTAGCCGCTTGGGATGAAGCTGTTGAGCTTAGTACGCTATATGGAGTTAGAAATTCACAAGCTAGCTTATTGGCTCCGACCGGCACGATTGGTTTAATGATGGATTGTGATACAACTGGTATTGAACCGGATTTAGGGTTAGTAAAAGTTAAAAAACTAGTTGGCGGTGGTACGATGAGTATCGTCAATCAAACTGTTCCGCGAGCTCTTAAATCATTGGGCTATAATGACTCTGAAATTGACGATATCGTCAGATATATTGACGAAGAGAAGACGATTATCGGGGCGCCGCATTTGAAGAAACAGCATAAAAATGTTTTTGCCTGTTCGATGGGCGATAACGCGATTGAATACAAGGGCCATGTAAATATGATGGCTGCAGTTCAGCCGTTTTTATCCGGAGCTATAAGTAAAACAGTTAATATGCCAGAAACTATTAGTGTTGAAGACATTGAGCAACTGCATATTGATGCTTGGAAAATGGGGTTAAAATCAATAGCTATTTATAGGGATAATTGTAAGGTAGGGCAACCTTTAAGTATGGCCAAAAAAGAATCCGATAATGCTAAAATTTCAGTCTCGCCAATGACCAGTGATCGTATCGTAATTAAAGGTCCAGTTCGCCGCCAACTGCCTAAAATACGTAATTCTAAGACCATTTCTTTTAAAGTAGCTGGTAGCCATGGATATATAACGGCAGGTGAATATGACGATGGTATGCCTGGAGAAATATTTATGAGAATAGCTAAACAGGGTTCAACTCTGGCTGGTTTTATGGATGCCTTAGCCATTAGTGTCAGCCACGGCTTACAATATGGCGTTCCTCTCAAGGATTATGTTCGGTCGTTCACTAGCATGGCCTTTGCACCGTCAGGTTTAACAGATGACCCCGAAATAAGAACTGCTTCGAGTATTGTTGACTATATATTTCGTCGTTTAGCTTTGAGCTATCTTTCATTTGACGATCGATTGGAGCTTGGGTTGGCTTCAATCGACGACATAACCAGCGACCAGATTGTCTTTCCAGAAATGGATAAAACATCAACTGAAATAGATAATACTGGGCCACAAATGATCGAAAGTGTTGAAGAACTAAAGGAAGATTCAGATACTGACATTAAAGAATTAAAAACATTTAGTAGCGACGTGTCGCCAATTTGTTACAATTGCGGAAATCAAACCCAAAGAGCTGGCAATTGCTTTGTCTGTACCAGCTGCGGGTCAACGACCGGATGTTCATAGACCATACTATGTAGAGCAATAACAAAACCAAGTTATAATGATGTATATAATAGTTGGTAGATCATGAAACTGGTAATTCTTTATAGACCGAAATCTGAGCATGCAACACTAGTCGAATCTTTTAGCGAGAGAGTTCTCAGTGCCATGCCCAATGCTTCAATTGAGAATATTGACGTTGATAGCCCAGAGGGGATCGCTAAACTTGAAGTTTATGGCATACTGCAATTCCCGGCAGTGTTAATAGTAGCTGATAATGGTTCGTTGGTTGATATCTGGCTGGGGGATGCATTGCCATCTGTTGATCAAGTAGTTGATAGCTTAAGACGATAATAGGATTGTTGTAAAACATAAAATGCTTTATAGTTACATCTTGTAACAACTTAAGAAATGCGCTTTATCTTGAGAAAAGGATAAATTAGCGGTAATCAACCGTGAAGCAGCGAGAAGAAAAGTTTTTCTAAACTTAGTAGAACTCGACGGAAGCCCGTATAACGTTGAAAGTAAGCGCTTATTGAGATCATCTCTCAAAGGAAGTTGGATGGTACCGTCCTAAAAATAATATAATAGGATTCCAACAGATAATAGAGATGATTTTTTATTTTTAGAATAAGAGGAGAAATATGAAATTTTATAAAGGCCAGCGACGATCCTTTAACCAATATGAACCAGATCTTGTAAATTATTGGCGCGAAAATAAGATATTTGAAAAATCAGTTAATCAAAGACCAGCTGATAATAGTTTTGTATTTTATGATGGTCCACCATTTATTACAGGGGTTCCGCATTACGGAACTTTGTTAAGCAGTATTGTTAAAGATGCTGTACCGCGTTACTGGACAATGAAAGGGAAAAGAGTTGAAAGGGTATGGGGTTGGGATTGCCATGGGTTGCCGGCAGAAGTATATACCGAGCAAAAATTAGGCATAAAAGATAAGCGTGAAGTATATAAAATTGGACTTGAAAAGTATGTTATCGCCTGCCGAGAAAATATGGTCCAAACAGGTTCAGTCTGGGAAAAAACTGTTGATCAAATTGGTCGTTGGGTCAATTTTAAGGGCGCCTATAAGACTATGGACAATAACTATATGGAATCAGTCTGGTGGGCATTCAAAAAGTTATATGACGACGGTAAAATCTACGAAGGCGAGCGGGTTTTACTATATTGTACACGCGATGCTACGCCGTTATCTAAAGCGGAAATAGCCCAAGATAATTCATACCAAGAAGTTACGGACCCGTCAGTCTATGTCAAATTTAAACTGGTTAATCGTCCCAATACCTATATGCTGGCTTGGACCACTACACCGTGGACGCTATTGGCAAATACCGCATTGGCGATAAATGAAAAGTTAGAATACGCTGAAGTTAAAATCAACGATGAAGTGTTTATTGTGGCGGCAGATTTAGTTGAAAAAGTACTCTCCAACAACAATAATAACGTAGTACCTTTTACTATAATAAAAAAATATAGTGGCAAAGTACTTCTTAAATTACACTATGAACCATTGTTTGAAAATCGTGGTAAAAATGCACACATAATTTATAATGCCGACTATGTTAGCCTAGAAGAAGGAACTGGAATCGTCCATATCGCGCCAGCTTACGGCGAGGAAGACTATGAATTAGCAAAAAAGTATGAAATACCGGTTGTATCGGATGTTGATGACAATGGTTTTTATAATGAAGGTGAATGGAAGGACCAGAATATCTGGGAAGTTAATAAACTAATCGCAAAAACTCTACATGAGCGTAACATTGTTTGGAAGATTGATTATGTACAACACAGCTATCCTCACTGTTATCGTTGTGGTACTAGGTTGATGTATCGGGCCCACCCGAGTTGGTTTGTAAACATCAATCAACAACGCGAACTAATGTTAGAGCAAAACAGTAAAATTAATTGGTTCCCAACGCATTTTAAAGAAGGCAGATTTACTAGTACATTGCTAACAGCACCTGATTGGAATATTTCTCGAGATCGTTTTTGGGCGACGCCATTACCAGTTTGGAGGGGAACAGATGAAAACGGTAAAGAGATTATTAAAGTTATAGGCAGTTATGATGAACTAGAACAGTTGCATCGGATAGATAAAGTTATGGACTGTTGGTTTGAATCAGGATCCATGCCATTCGCCCAATTTCATTATCCATTTGAGAATCAACAGAAATTCGAGGAAAATTTTCCTGGTGACTTTATAGCTGAACACGTTGGTCAAATAAGGGGATGGTTCTATTCATTACATGCAATATCAGTAGGGTTATTTGCCAAACCGGCATTTCACAACGTAATTGTTACCGGAACGATAATGGGCAACGATGGTCGAAAAATGAGTAAGTCATATGGGAACTTTACAGATCCTGAAAAGATAATAGGTCTTTACGGGGCTGATTCGTTGCGATATTTACTACTTTCTTCGCCAGTAATGAATGGTGAAGATTTTATAGTGCTTGATAAGGATGTCATTGATGTTTCGCGTCGGCTCAATATGATCTGGAATATGTATGATTTCTTTACACTCTATGCATCGGTTGATAATTGGGAGACGGATAAAGTATTGTCTGACCCCTATGATAAAGTCACCAATTTACTAGACAGATGGATAATTTCAAGGTTACATCAACTTATCCAAGATATTGATGGCGCAATGCAGAGGTATGACTTTCCTCAAGCGTTAAAGCCGGTCATGCTATTTATTGACGATGCCTCAAACTGGTATGTTAGACGAAGCCGCAAACGTTTTTGGAAAAGCACTAATGACACCGATAAGGACGATGCCTACATGACCCTATATTACGTGCTAGTACAATTAGCGGTTGTAATGGCGCCATTTACGCCATTCCTCTCAGAAGAACTTTATCGCCTGCTAACTGGATCGGAATCTGTCCATCTGTGTAATTGGCCACAAGCAGGGCATATAAATGACACATTAATCAGTGAAATGGCTATGACGCGAGAACTAATTACTCAAGGTCTTGCTCAAAGAGCCGATAAACAGATAAAGGTCCGCCAGCCACTATCCAAGGCAACAATTACAATTCCATCGCAGTTTGTTGAGTTTAAAAAGAATGAATTATCCTCGGTAATAGCAGACGAATTAAACATAAAAGAAATAGCCACTAAGATCGGTAAAAATGCTTCAATTTCAATTGACACTAAATTAACAGATGCTTTGGTTAGCGAAGGGCTAGCCAGAGAAATTATCAGACATGTTCAACAAACCCGTAAAGAAGCTGGTTTTAATGTAGAAGATAGAATTACACTAATGATCGACAGCAACAATGCTAAAATAATGGATTCTCTAGCTGAATATAGAGATCTAATCATGCAAGAAACCCTAGCAGCAACTATAAGTAACAAAAAATCAGACGAAATGTTTAGTAAATCAGTAGAAATTAACAGTAGTAACGTTAACATTAATATTACTAAATAATAGAATTGGAAAAGACCAATATAACTACTTGAAACCAGACTAATAATTAATTAAACATTGAATTAGTATTCTTAATTAAACTATATGTGTTTTACAGATAAGATTTATTGTGTTAACATAACAGATGACAATAAAATTTAGAGTTATAATTGGTAAAAATATATGAAAAAAGCTGTGTTGGCCATTGGCGGAAAACAATACCTCGTTACAGAAAATCAAATTCTAGAAATAGAATTATTAAAAGTTATTAATAGTAAAACAGATAAGAAAGTAGATTTTCAACCTTTGTTAGTTATTGATGAAAAAAATAATTTTATTGGTAAACCTACTTTAGGCACCTATAAAGTTAATGCTGAAATAGTAGACTCAAATATATTATCTGATAAAGTAACATCTATAAGATATAAAGCTAAAAAACGAGTACATAAAGTACACGGCCATCGTCAGAATTTAACTCGAATAAAAATAACTGAAATAATTAAGAGCTAACTTTTAAATTTAATTGTGGATAAATCATATAAAATTTATTCACTAATAAATAATCTGGGTAATTAAAACAACGTAGTTCTATCCCATAAAATACTAAAAGAATTTAATATTTGATAGCATTGTATCTGTTATATAAAATTAGTCGTTGTATATTACACAATTAAATAGGTAATTATATATTGGTTTTAGTGAGTAAAATTCGAAACAAAATCTTGTTCTATTTATCCTTGTCAACTCTGTTGGCATAAAGGATAATATTAATCAGGTTTACAAAATAGTCTGAGCATAAGACTAAAAACCAAAACAAAACAAATTTTAATGCACAAAAATACACCGTTGAAACGAGTACTGTTAAGTTACGTGGTAAAACCACTATTTTTTGTTTTTCTAGGAATATTATTCTTCGTTTCAACAAATGATTTACAGCCGATTACGCTTGTAAATGCCACGCCCCCTAATACGACTCTGAATTTTCAGGCTAGATTAATGACTATAGCTGGCGCGATAGTTCCAGATGGCAACTATAATGTAGAGTTTAAAATTTATAATGCTGCCACTAGTACTGGTTCGTCGCAAGGGACATGTTCTGGAGATAGCAATTGTTTGTGGGTAGAAACGCGAACAGGAGCTAATGTTGTGCGGGTATATAACGGTTATTTATCAGTTAGTCTAGGCAGCGTAAATAATACACTTGCAAGTTTAAACTGGGATCAACAATTGTGGTTAGGGGTTAATATCGGAGGTACCGGAACGCCGAGTTGGGATGGAGAAATGACGCCACGGATACAGTTAACTACTTCACCCTA
>JBEKIY010000003.1:0-25961 GCA_050011495.1 Saccharimonadales bacterium (SeqCode)
TACCGATCAATGTCTATCAATTCCAAACTAAATTAAGGAATGAAACTCGTGCCCGAAGCGGGATTATTCGGGCCCGTGAATTTTTAATGAAAGACCTTTATTCATACTCCCGGACTGAAGCTGAACACCAAGCGTTTTACGATTCGGTTACCGCTGCTTACCTGAGAGTTTTTAACCAAGTTGGTTTAGGCGATCAAACTTTCCTAACTTTTGCGTCCGGTGGGGATTTTACGCAGTTCAGCCATGAATTTCAAACTGTAACACCTTCCGGAGAAGATACGATTTACTTACATCGCGGTAAAAAAATTGCTGTAAACGAAGATGTTATGAACGATGAAGTCCTGGCAAAACTGGAAATTAACAGATCTGAATTAGAAAAATTGCAAGCAGTTGAGGTTGGTAATATCTTTAGTTTTGGCGGAGTAAAATCCGCCCAACTGGGCTGCTATTTTACAGACGAAGATGGTCAGCAAAAACCAGTTATTCTAGGTTCCTATGGTATTGGCGTGACAAGGTTAATGGGTGTAATTGCTGAATGCTTAGCCGACAATAATGGTTTAATCTGGCCTGCCAACATTGCTCCAGCGTCAGTGTATCTGGCTTTTCTCGGTAATGACGATAACGTAGTAGCTGCAGCCGATGAATTATATAATCAACTTCAAGCTGCAAACATAAACGTGCTTTATGATGATCGACAAGTATCAGCCGGTGAAAAATTTGCCGATGCTGATCTGATTGGTATACCATTTAGAGTGACGGTTAGCAATAAAACGCTTGCCAATGAGCAATTTGAATTAAAATCAAGAGCTAAAACAGATACAAAATTCATTACAGGCGCTGAAGTGATAAATGTAGTAGCGACAGCTGGCACAAACTGATATAATTATCTTCCAAATTAACTTGATTAATGACGAAGACCTAGTTTATAAGGATTATTAGATAATTATGAAAAAGCAGTACAGACTAACTAAACAAGGTGTTGATGAACTGAAAGCTGAATTAAAGCAGCTCATAGCTCAGCGTAGTTTAATTGCCGAACGACTTAAAACTGCCCGGAAATACGGTGATTTAACAGAAAATGCCGAATATGCCGCAGCCCGACAAGAACAAGAGCGAAATGAGCAAAGAATAAGTGAAGTTGAATATATCTTACTTAACGTTGAGCTTATAAAAACACCGCGCACTAACGGCAAAGTCCGTTTAGGATCTAAAGTTCAACTAAAAGGTAGTAGGGGTAATATTAAAGCCTTTCAAGTCGTAGGAACTGTTGAAGCCGATCCACTGAATGGGAAAATATCCGATGAATCACCGATTGGTAAAGCATTAATCGGAAAAACTGATGGCGATAAAGTTGAGATTTCAACGCCATCTGAGACTATTACTTACACCATCGTTGAAATTAGTTAAATATGTCTATTATAAATTAGGGTACTTCCAGGACCTCTAAATTGAGTTGTGGCTGGTAATTTAGCATAATCACCGATATACTTTTCATAAGTATGGCAACACTTAAAGAACTTCGTGACGAGAGACTTCGTAAACTAAAAACCCTAAAAGACATTGGCGTTAATCCCTATCCGTCCCATGTCCAAAGAAGCCATAAACTAGCAGAGATAATAGACCAGTTTGAAAATTTGCAAAACCAGCCGGTCAATGTAGTTGGTCGGATAATTAATATACGTAAACTGGGACAAATTGCGTTCATTGTAATTAAAGATGAAACCAATCATTTACAACTCTTTTTGCGAAAAGATAAAATACTGACGCCTGATCACAATGATAGCCAAATTGGTTATAATGAAGTCCCACTTCTAGACGCTGGCGACTTTATCGCCGCCAAAGGCAATGTAATTAAAACTCAAACCGGCGAAATATCTGTCGAAGTTGAACAGTTACGTTTACTGACAAAAAGTTTACGGCCTATGCCAACAAATTGGGATGGATTTACCAATAAAGAAGAGCGATTACGGCGTCGCTATATCGACCTAAATATCAATAAAGATATCTATGATCGATTTGTTAGACGAAGCCAATTTTGGCAAGCTACCAGGCAATTTCTAATCGACAAAGGATTCCTCGAAATAAATATCCCAGTTCTTGAGCATACCACGGGCGGCGCCGATGCCACGCCGTTTGTAACGCATATGGATGCACTGGATCAAGATTTTTATTTACGAATAAGCCATGAATTACCGCTTAAACGGTTAATAGCCGGTGGCTATGAAAAAGTTTTCGATATTGGGCCACGATTTAGAAATGAAAATTATTCTGACGAACATTTACCAGAGCATATAGCCATGGAATGGTATTGGGCTTACGCCGATTGGCGAGATGGTATGGCTTTTATGACAGACATGTACCGTAGTGTTATCCAAAAAACTTTTGGAAAATTGCAATTCGAAATGAATGGTTTTAAAGTTGATCTAACACAAGAATGGTCAGAAGTTGACTATGCCGCACTAATTAATGAACACTATGGTATTGATGTTTACGGCTGCAGTATTGATGAAGTTAAAAAAGCTTTGGCTGAACATAAACTTGAAGTTCAACAATCTGAAAGTATGGTTCGAGGTATTGATAAATTATGGAAAAATATTCGTAAAGAAATACCAGGACCGTCATGGCTTATTAATGTGCCATTATTTATCAGCCCATTGGCAAAAATTAACCCTGACCAACCATCAGCTGTCCAACGTTTTCAGGCAATAATCGCTGGTTCTGAACTAGGCAATGGTTTTAGTGAATTGAACGACCCAGTCGATCAATTAAATCGATTTTTAGAACAACAGCATTTACGTGATGCTGGTGACAAAGAAGCTATGATGCTTGATATCGACTATGTAGAAATGCTTGAGTATGGAATGCCGCCAGCTTGCGGTTGGGGATATTCAGAACGTGTATTTTGGGCATTTGAAGGAGTTAGTGCTAGGGAAGGCGTGCCATTCCCGCACCTTAGAACTGAAATTGATTCGGTTACAAGATCAATCTATCCAGAAGTATTTAAACAATTAAAAAATGATTCATCGCCGAGTAATTAGGTTAATAAATTTTAAATAACTGAATTACTAATATGAAAAAAATACTAAGTTTTTCGAGCAAAATTTCAGATATATATAAAGTTAATTACGCCATGGCATTTTATTATTTAATCCAATTATCATTAATTATATTTATAGCCAAAGATTATTCATTACCAATTTCAACAAGTTATATCACTAGCGATCAATTATTAGTTAACGCTAATGGTAATAGTGTTATTAGCTCCGCTAATAGTCACTTATTTGACGTTAACATAAAAATTCTAATCGTAATATTGTTGGTTATTTCAATAATTATGTACGGTTGTCTGGCAACCATATATCGTAACCATTATGTAAAATACTTAAAACGCCAAAATAATCCCATACGCTGGATCCAATCGGGGATTAGCAATGGTTTAATTTTGGTATTGGTTGGAATGCTTGGTGGGATATATGAATTGAGTACGCTCGGAATAATATTTATTTTACCTATTATGGCTAGCGTTATATTGCTTATTGAAGAGCAACACAAAAGTTTAAACCAAAATAGTTTATCGGTATGGAATAAATTTAGTCTTGTTACGGCTGTAATACCACTGTTAATTATTTTATGTTACGTTATATCTGCTGGCATATATGGAGTAAAGGGCATTGGGATGTATTATTACTTTCTTTATGTAACAGTATCGTTCCTATATCTGTCTAGCTATATCAATCTATATCTTAAAACTAAAAAGTTTGGTTTGTGGGAAAAATATATTTATAGCGAACAGGTTTATCAAATGTTAGAAATAGTTTTAATAACAGTGTTAATTTGGCAAATATTTGCCGGAGTTTTACATTCCTAATGGCTAACCTTATTTTTGATTTTGATGGGACAATCGCTGATAGCTTAGAGATAGTGGGCGATATCTTCTACGAGGTTACTTCACACCGTGAATTAAAACCTGACGAAATAGCTAAAATCAGACAATTGCCGCTTAAACAAGTTGCCAAAAAACTACATGTTCACTGGTGGCAGATGCCATTTCTGATGTTTCGTGGTCGAAAATTAATGGCTCTACGAGCGGACGAAATACCTATTTTTAAAGGTATACCAGATGTTGTTAAGCAGCTAAAGGCTAATGGGCATAAACTGTTAATAATGAGTTCAAATAGTTCTATTACAATTTCTTCAGTATTGCACCAAAAAAACTTAACAGGTTACTTTGATAAAATTTATGGCGGAATCGGCATTTTCAGTAAAGCCCGGGCCCTCCGCAGAATAATTTTAGTTAACCGATTAAGCCGGCAAAAAACTTATTACATCGGTGACGAAGAACGTGATGTTGAAGCTTCGTTACGGGTAAATATCCATTGTATCGCTGTGGCCTGGGGTTTTTCTGATACTCAACGCTTACGTGACCTACATCCGTACGGCCTTGCATTACAACCGGGAGATATCGACAAAATCCTTAAGTCAGCTAATAAAATTAATTAGCTAAGACCAAGTTTACGCTTAAATCTAATTTTAGCTGTTACAATATACAGTTATGGCAGATTTTCACCGCTTTAGGAGCAAACCTTACCAGCCTGGACAAACAGAGCCCTATAAGCTTAGTCGCAGTAAAATCGAAGATTTTATGAATTGTCCCCGTTGTTTCTGGTTAGATCAAAGGTTAAAAATTTCCCGGCCATCAACACCGCCTTTCCAAATTAATAAAGCCGTAGACGAATTATTTAAAAAAGAATTTGATGAATATCGACGAAAAAAAGAAGCACATCCTTTAATGATAGAATTTGGCATTGAAGCAATTCCATTTCAACACAATGATATAGACAAATGGCGCCAAAATATGATCGGTGTCCAATTTTTACACCAGCCAACCAATTTATTAGTTTTTGGCGCAATTGACGATCTATGGGTTAATTCAGCCAAGGAAGTATTGGTTGTCGATTATAAAGCGACCGCCAAACGTAGCCCGATTTCACTTGACGCTCCTTGGCAAATTACCTATAAACGACAGGTTGAAATATACCAATGGCTGCTGCGGCATAACGGCTTAAAGGTTGGGAAGACAAGCTATTTTGTATATACTAATGGTAGGTTAGATCTTGATGGATTCTACGATAAAGTAGAATTTGTCACCAAGATTATACCTTATGTAGGAGATGACAGCTGGGTTGATGAAACTCTGGTAAAAATTAAAAAATGCCTTGAGCAAACCGCACTGCCAACTCCGGCCGCTGATTGTGAGTATTGCCAATACGTTCAATCAAGAACCAAATTAGCGCTCCAAGCTCTTGGTCACAAAATACTATAAATATGATTAACTATTAAAGTCACATGTTAGACATTCAAACTATCCGCGATAACCCAAAACTGGTAAAGGAAAAGGCCCTGCAAAAAGGTTACGATGTTGATATTGATAAACTATTGTTACTCGACCAGAATCGACGCCAACTCTTAACAGAAATTGAAACCCTGCGCCGGCAACGGAACACAACAACTGATGCTATCAACAGCCGGCCAACCGATGAGCAAGTTTCAGCCGGACGAGAACTCAAGAAAAAGTTGGGCAGCTTGGAAAAGAAAATTGAAACAATCAACAAAGAATATCAAACTTTACTCTATCAAGTACCAAATCTACCACTGGAAGATGTTCCGGTTGGCAAAACAGAACTCGATAATAGAGTTGTTAAAACTGTTGGCGAACCAATAAGTTATGATTTCAAACCAAAAAATCACTGGGAACTTGCTCAAGCTAAAGATTTGATAGATAAAGAACGTGCCGCCAAAGTTGCAGGTAGCCGATTTGCTTATCTGAAGGGTCCATTAGTTGAACTTCAGTTAGCGATTATGCAATTTGTAGTGCATTCTTTGAGCAATCAAGAGGTTATTGAAAAAATAATTACCGAAAATCAACTTTCACTGAAACCAAAACCATTTGTTCCAGTATTACCACCCGCAGTCGTACGTACAGCCGCTTATGAGGCATCTGCGCGGCTAAATGCTGCTGAAATGACTTACCAATTAACTCAAGATGATTTGTGGCTCAACGCCAGCGCCGAACATAGCCTCTGCACTATGTATATGGATGAAGTTATATCAGAAGAGGACTTACCAATACGCTATATCGGTTACGCGACTAGTTTCCGTAGAGAAGCTGGATCATACGGTAAAGACACCGAAGGCATAATGCGTATGCATCAGTTTGATAAATTAGAAATGGAAGTATTCAGCACACCGGAAACCGGACTCGATGAACATAAATTATTAATTGCCATTGATGAATATCTAGTGTCGCAACTTGAATTGCCATATCACGTATTAATGAAATGCACGGCTGATATTGGTAAACCAAACGCCCGCGGAGTGGATATCGAAACCTGGTTACCTGGTGAAGGGAAATACCGCGAAACCCACACCGCCGATTATATGACCGACTATCAAGCTCGGCGCATGAAGACTCGCTGTCGACGAACTGACGGTAGCATAGAGTATGTTCACACCAATGATGCTACCGCATTTGCGCTCGGTCGTATCATGGTAGCGATTATGGAAAATCGTCAAACCAAAGACGGACACATTATGATCCCTGAAGTTTTAAAGCCGTTTATGATGGGTAAAACTGAAATTTAATTCCCATAAAAAAGAGGTACGTAAAAATTATGATATCAAAACTTGAAATCACTAGCATCCATATGAATATTGATGATAATTTAAGACACTATGTAACTAAAAAAATTGGCCAATGCGACCGATTCCTGCCCCGACGAATTCGTCCCAGTTTGCATGCCGAAATTACACTACGTGAAGAAAAAATAAAAGAAAGAAAGATTTGTGTTTGTGAAGTTGTAATGTATCTACCGCACGAGGTTATCTCCACCACTGAAAGCACAATTAATATGTATGCAGCCATAGATATAGTTGAGTCTAAATTGACTAACCAATTACGTAAGTATAAAGATATGCATACCAGCCCTAAACTTTATCGCCGAGTTATGTCACACCTAAAACACAATAATAGCGTCGTTTAAATGATTTTAGTTTCTAATTTTCACTATAAATCGGTACAATAAGTACTAACAATCATAGACTGTTTAAGGAGATGTTAGTTTTGTGGCAAAAAATGTTTTTTTAAAACTGCTGGGTAACCCCCAAGCAAAAACTATCAAACGGCTTAAAAAACGCGTTAAGGAAATCAATACGCGGACAGATGTTTATACAAAAATGTCAGATGCTGAACTTAAAAAACAAACTGCTGTTCTGAAAAAAAGACTGGGAAAAGAATCGCTCGACCAAATTTTACCTGATGCATTTGCATTAGTGCGTGAAACTGCTACCCGTACTTTGGGACAACGTCATTTTGACGTTCAGTTAATGGGTGGCTTAGTTCTACACGAAGGTAATGTGGCTGAGATGAAAACCGGTGAAGGCAAAACGCTTGTTGCGACTTTACCAGTATATTTGAATGCCTTAACCGAAAAAGGTGTGCATATCGTAACAGTCAATGAATATTTAGCCCAACGCGATGCCGGTTGGATGGGACAAATTTACAATTTTCTTGGCTTAAGTGTTGGAGTAATTATCACCGAGCAGTCATTTATGTATGACCCAGAATTTGAGAATGAAGATCATTCCGACCCACGCTTCCGTCACCTTAAACCAGCTTCACGGCGAGATGCCTATGCTGCCGATATTACCTATGGCACTAATAATGAGTTTGGATTTGATTATCTGCGTGACAACATGGTTAGGGAAGTAGATCAATTACGCCAACGGGAGTTGCATTATGCAATAGTTGATGAAGTCGACTCAATCCTTATTGATGAAGCTCGAACACCGTTAATTATTTCTGCACCTTCGGTAGCGACCGGTAATACCTATGATCAATTTGCCAAAGTTGTCCGACATTTGAAACCAGAGGAACACTATGAAGTTGATGAAAAACATAAAACGGTAATTTTAACCGATAAAGGCGTTGAAACTCTAGAGAAACTACTGAGCATTAAAAGTCTTTATGAAACAGAGAATATCCGAACTATTTATCACTTGGAACAAGCTCTTAAAGCACAATCATTATTTATGCGCGACAAGGACTATGTTGTAACTAAAGACGGTGAAATTATTATCGTTGATGAATTTACTGGTCGATTGCTAAAAGGACGGCGTTACAACGAAGGCTTGCACCAAGCAATAGAGGCTAAAGAAGGCGTAGAAGTTCAACAAGAATCAATGACTTTAGCGACCATTTCATTTCAAAACTACTTCCGTTTATACGAAAAATTAGCTGGTATGACTGGTACAGCGTTAACCGAAGCAGAAGAATTTCACCAGATATACAAGCTTGAAGTTATTGATGTACCGCCGAATAAAAAACTTATTCGAGATGACCGTCCGGACAGGATTTATCGGTCTGAGGCTGGAAAGTTCAGGGCTATCGTACGGGAAGTTAAATTATTACACACTAAAGGCCAGCCAGTCTTACTAGGTACGGTATCAATTGAAAAGAATGAGTTGTTAAGTAATTTATTAAGATCGGCTAATATACCACACCAGGTATTAAATGCTAAAAACAATGAACGTGAGGCACAGATAATCGCCAAAGCCGGTGAAAAGGGTGCGGTTACCTTAGCAACAAATATTGCCGGACGTGGTACTGATATTGTGCTTGGTGAAGGTGTCGTAGACCTTGGTGGTTTATTCGTACTAGGTAGCGAGAGACATGAGGCTCGCCGGATTGATAACCAGTTACGAGGACGGTCGGGTCGGCAAGGTGATCCCGGCGTAACTCAGTTCTATGTTAGTACCGACGATGATCTTATGAGGATCTTTGGCGGTGAAAGAATTGCTACACTAATGGGCCGCCTAAAAGTTGACGAAGAAACACCTATAGAAAATAGGATGATATCTAAATCACTGGAGGGTGCTCAAAAGAAAGTCGAAGGACTACACTTTGATCAACGTAAGAACGTTGTCCAATACGATAATGTTATGAATCGTCATCGTAAGGCAACTTATATAATGCGCCGTGAGATTCTCCAGGCAATAGATATCAAAATGCGAATTTTGGCATTTATTGACGATGAAGCCCACTCCATCGCCGCTTCGAGTTTGATAACCAGCGATAATCTTGAAGATGAACTTAGACAATTATTCCATTTTGATGAACAAACTTTGGATAGAATCTTTGATACGGAAACAGATAAATTTGAAGAAGTTCTGACAACTATTACCAAAGAGCTTTACGAAACTAGAGAATTAGCTTTTACGCCGGAAATCATGCGAAAAGTCGAGCGAGATGTTTATCTGCAGATCCTCGACAATCTATGGATGCAACACCTTGAGAATATGGATCATTTGCGCCAAGGCATCCATTGGATTAGTGTTGGACAGCGGGACCCTCTAGTCGAATATCGCCGTCAAGCGCAACGGTTGTTTGACGCGATGCAGATCACTCTAAGACACGATGTCTTAACTGCTTTATTCCACGCTGAACCAGTCAGTACCGAGCAACTGGAACGTCCAGTGGAAACGGCAATTACTCGGGCCGCTAGACGTTCAATCAGTAATTCTTCGCAAATCGTTTCCGATCAAGAAGAGTTTGATGCCAGTGATTTTCAGGCTAGCGCCAAAACTGAAAGTATTGAAAAAAAGAAAATTGATCAAAAACGTAAAAAAGCTCGCAAAGCTGAAAGACAACGTCGCGCTAAGGGACGTAAACGCCATTAATAGTATAAGGGCATTTTTTTATGAAACATATTGTATCTGAACTTGTATTGCCAAATGGTTGTCGGGGATTACTGATTGATATTTCAGAAGCCAGTGTCATGTCGTTTATGTTTAATTTTCGAGCCGGCGAATTTTTAGTTCCTCAAGATAAATGGGAAACACCGCACCTTATGGAACATTTATTGTTAGGGGCAAATAAAAATTTTCCCCGGGCCCGTGACTACCAGGCTGAATTTGAAAAAAACGGCGCATATAATAATGCCTCAACAAGTATCTATGACGTTACATACGAATCAGAATGCGCCGATTTTGAATGGTCGCGCATCTTGGATCTTTTATTAATGGCAGTTACCAGCCCGCTGTTCTTAGAGAGCGAATTTAAGGCCGAAAGCGGTAATGTTCGTGAAGAGTTAGTCGGTCGTTCAAACAACCACTTCCGTCATCTTGGCATATCTTTGCGCATAAACTATGGTCTGATTGGGAAGACAGACCAAGAGAGATTGAAATTAATTCATAATGTAACGCTTGAAGATATCCAGGAACATTATAAGAAAACCCACAAAACTAATAACCTTCGATTTATTATCGGCGGTAATCTAACACCAAAACGCCGTGAACGAATTGAACAATTACTGGGCAATATTGATTTGCCAAAAGGTAACAGCCGTTATTTACTACCAAATGAGCAACCGCACGCTCTAGTTGAACCTCTCTATATTCGAAACCGGACGGTAGATAATATATATTTTTATGTTGATACATTTATTCGTTCACGTTTAAATGATCCAGAAGTCGACGCCATTGATTTATTAAATATTATTTTAACTGAAACTCTCTATTCGAAAATCTACGGTACTGCCAGAGAGCAAGGACTGGTTTATGATATGAGTTCTGGTTATAGCCAGTTCCGCGATGCTAGTAATTGGTGGTTTGGCACCCAAGTAACAACAGAACATGCGCCAGATCTTATAAATATCATGACCACAGAGTTGAAAAATATTTTTAATGCCAAACTAGCAGTTTCAGATATTGAAGCTGCTCAAGCCTATGCCCTTGGCCATTTTCAACGAAGCGCTCAAACAGTGCTTGGAACAATGAGAAGTTATGCTGGAAGATATTTTTTCGATGACAAAATAGAAGATTACGATATGGTACCGAAGCGCATTAGAGCAGTGACTAAAACAGCAATCATAGACGTAGCTCATAAAATGTTTGCGGAGAAAATATGGGGATTTGGCGTACTGGGCAATTGCGGCATAGACATTGTCCGGGAATTATATGAACAGCTAGCCCCTCTTTGGGATTGAATTAATATCGATTCAAAACGGTATACTGTAAACATGGATAATATCCGACAGCAATTGCTACAACTTAAAGCCGATCTGGATACTGCTCTAAAGCGGATAGATTATGATCGCCTAAAAAAACAATTAGCCGATTTAGACAAACAGATAACTAATACAAATTTTTGGATTGATAATCCGAAGGCGTCATCAATTACACAAGAACAAGCTAAACTAAGTAATCGGTTGGGGCCGTGGCGAGAATTAAAAACTTCAGTTTATGAACTACTTGAATTGAGTCAATTGCCGGACAATGATTTATTACAGGATATTGAGCGGCAATTCCAAACCGCATCGCAAAAATTTGAATTACTTAAAGATGAATTAAAATTCAACGGTAAATATGACGAACATGAAGCCATAGTTAGTATTTATGCCGGAGCCGGAGGAACCGACGCCCAGGATTGGGCGGCCATTTTATTTAGAATGTATATGCGTTGGTGTGAATTAGAAAATAACTCTCTCAAACTAATTGATAATTCGCCTGGCGATGAAGCGGGAATAAAAACCGTCACATTTGAAATTGATGGAACGTCTATTTATGGCAAACTTAAGAGCGAACATGGTGTTCATCGACTGGTTCGATTGAGTCCGTTTAACGCTGACCATTTGAGGCAAACTAGTTTTGCTAAAGTAGATGTTATGCCCAAAATTGATAAACCTGAAGAGTTGGCAATTGACAGCAAAGATTTAAAAATTGATGTCTATCGATCAGGTGGTCATGGTGGTCAAAGTGTGAACACAACCGATTCGGCGGTGCGTATTACACATTTGCCAACAGGCATAACTGTTTCCATCCAAAATGAACGGTCACAACTCCAGAACAAAGAAACAGCTCTAACAATTTTACGTTCTAAATTAGCTCTCCAAAAGCTGGAACAGCACAAAGAAAAACTCGATGAAATTAAAGGCCCTGTAATATCCGCCGAATGGGGTAACCAAATTAGATCATATGTTCTTCATCCCTATAAACAAGTTAAGGATTTACGAACTAATTATGAAACAAGCGACATTAACAGTGTGCTAGATGGTAATATTAACCCGTTAATCAATGCTTATTTAGAATACATTCTTAAAATTTAAAAATCCTTTTATAGACACCAAACAATAAAGATAAAAAATACCTTTGTTATAATAGTTATAATGATAGTACTTGATCGGGTGACAAAAATTTATAACCATAAAACAGGGCCAGTACTTAGCCGAGTAACATTACATATCAAACCAAAGGAATTTGTAATTGTTGTTGGGCAAAGTGGTGCCGGTAAAACAACATTGCTTAGACTATTGACCCGCGAAGAAAAACCTAGTAGTGGCAAAATAATTGTCGGTGGGATTGATTTCGATAAATTAAACGATAAGGATATTCCTATCTTGAGACGCAAGATAGGGGTTGTTTTTCAAGATTTTAAACTTTTAAATAACCGAACCGTTTTTGAAAACATCGCTTTTGCTTTAGAGATAGTCGGTGCTAGTAAAAAAGAAATTCAGAAAACTGTACCGAAAGTTCTGGAAATTGTTAATTTAAAAGGTAAAGAAAAAAGAATGCCACTAGAGTTATCTGGCGGCGAAACCCAACGGGTAGCCATTGCCCGGGCTATTGTCCGTCAACCAAAAATTCTTGTAGCCGACGAACCAACTGGTAATCTTGACCCCAAGCATGCTTGGGATGTTATTAAAGTATTGGAAAAAATTAACCGCTTTGGAACGACTGTTCTGCTTACGACACATAATGTAACCATTGTTAACAAATTAAAACGGCGGGTTGTTACTCTAGAACATGGCAAAATCATCAGTGATCGCGCTAACGCTGAATATAAGATCTAATTATGCATCGTAAACTAACTACATTTATCCGAATCATCCGTAACGGCACAATCAATTTTGTCCGGAATCTTTCTTTAGCTGCAGCAGCTATAGCTGTAATGACAGTAACTCTAACAATTATTTTATTTTCTTTAATAGTTAATGCTACTTTTAGCAATACGATAAATCAGATCACCAGCAAAATAGACATTTCAGTTTATCTGAACAGTTCAATCACGACCCAGCAGGTAAATAATTTAATGTCTGAATTAAAAAACCTGCCGAATGTTAGAAAGGTTGATTATATCTCTCAAAACCAAGCCCTAGCGGATTACAAAACAGAAAACTCATCTAATAAAAGTTTATTACAAGCGCTTTCGGTAATTGGTACCAATCCATTACCGGCAAGCATCGAAATAAGTCCCGTCAATCCCGATAAAATCCAGACAATTAAAAATTTTCTAGATGAGCCACAAAATATTACGCTTCAGGATCCACAGGCCGGCACTTCATACTCTGGTGATGAAAAAGCAGCCATCGATAAAATTGCCCATGCCACAGATATTATTCGCGAAGCTGGTGTAGTGGCTGTAATAGTTTTTGCCTGCATATCAGCCTTAATTATTTTCAACACTATCCGAATGACGATTTTCAATCGTCGTGAGGAGATTAATATTATGCGTTTACTTGGCGCCAATAGTTGGTATATTAAAGGGCCGTTTATAGTCGAGAGCGCCTTTTATGGTGTAATCTCAGCATTTATATCAATTTTTATAATAGATGTATTGTTTGCCGGTTCGGCTTCGGCATTACAGGCAAGTAGTTTGGGGTTGCTAGATATCGGTTACGCCAATCACGATTTTAGAACTCATTTTTGGATTCTTTTGACGATCCAACTCGCTATTGGTATACTCATTGGAGCCGCATCGGCCGTTATAGCTACCAGGCGGTATCTTAAACTCAAAACTTCCCGATAAATTACCGTTGTTTAACTAACAATTAAAAGTAAAGTCAACAAACTAATAATTATTTTAGGTTATCAATTGTCGATAACCGTTTTTATCAAATGAGGGTATTTTACAATCTCTTGTGGGGTATGATATGCTTAGATTGCTCTTAAAAAACAAAAATATAATGAGTCAGAAAAAAGTTAAATTTAGATTATTTTCACGCATCGGTATTATCGTCTTTTTCTCTGGTTTAGTTATTATTGCTGGCGCGATATTACCTAATTTAAAAAACTCTATAAAAGTTAGTGCAACTTGTAGTTCAATAACTGATTGCGAACAACAAGTAACAAATGAGAACAACGCAGTTGAGCAGCTAAAAAACGAAGCGACTAGTTATCAGAATGCTATTAATATTTTAAACGCCCAGATTAATCAGTTGCAAGTTAGTATCAATGCCGAAACAACCGAGCAAGCTCAATTACAGCAACAAATGCAAGCCGCTCAAGCTGAGCTTAATCTTGAAAAGTCGATTTTAGCTTCAGACATCACAGCTATTTACGTTAATGGTCAAATGTCCGTTACTGAGGAGCTGGCTTCTAGTAAAAATCTAAGTGATTTTGTAAATGCCCAAACCTATCGCAACGCCGTGCAGAATGAGTTACAGGCAACAGTTAACAAAGTAACCGCTCTGCAAAATCAAATTAAAATCCAGGAACAACAATTACAACTATCCTTACAAGATCAACAAAACCAGCAAGCTCAACTTGGCAGTACGCAAAACCAGCAACAACAACTCTTAGGATATGACCAGAGCCAACAGGTAGCATACGATGCCCAGACTGCCGCTAATCAGCTAGAATTAAATGCTTTGATTGCTGCCCAAAGAAGCGATAACGACGCCAGTGCCGGTGGATATTATTTTATTCATTTCCCTGGAACAATTACCAATGATCCACTCAGTGGAAGTTATCCGTATGCTAATTGGCCATTTAGTATGAGCACGGCACCTGGTTGTGTTAATGGCGACGGTCCAGATCAATGGGGTTATTGTACGCGGCAGTGTGTGTCATATGCAGCTTGGGCAGTAGCCTATTCAGGTAGGATAGCTCCCGTAGATTGGGGTAATGCTAAAGATTGGGTATCGGCAGCGCGTGATGCTGGTATACCGTTTGATATAGTCCCTCAACCAGGAGATGTAGCAATTTCCACTTCAGGTACGTGGGGCCATGCGATGTATGTTGAGCAGGTAAGTGGTGATCAGATTTATGTATCGCAATATAACCAACAACTAACTGGAGAATTTTCGACACAGTGGCGCCAGTGGGAATAAGCGGCAAATAAATCGGTTTATATTTAATAATTTGTTAACATTTAAAGGTAAAATTAAATAACCTGGTAGATATTAAATAATCATGAAACATACTGTTAGTAAGCGTTTAAAAAAACTTTATACTTATCAATTAACTAAATTTATTATCCTGATTATTGTATTGATTATTATTTTCGGTTTGGGTTGGATGTTTGGAAGTGGGCGGATATCTTTTAGTTCTGGTAATGGGATTAATTCTCAACTGCCCAATCAACTTGATTACAGTAGCGTCAACCAAGTCTACAACGATATTAAAAATCAATATGACGGCAAATTAACCACCATCCAATTACTTAATGGGCTAAAAAATGGTTTAGCACAAGCCACTAATGACCCTTACACAGAATATTTTACTCCTAGTCAAGCCCAGGCCTTTAACAATGAACTACAAGGCACATTTAGTGGTATCGGCGCTGAATTAGGCGAGGATTCTAGTAACAATATTGAAATAATCGCCCCATTAGCTGATACGCCCGCCGCAAAAGCCGGCTTACTGCCGAAAGACATCATTGCATCAATAAACGGTAAATCTACCAGTGGTATGTCAATTGATACTGCTGCTGATGATATTCGTGGTCCTAGTGGCAGTAAAGTAACTCTAACTATTATACGTAACAGTACTCAACAACTTACTTTTACTATAACTAGGGCCAATATTACCGTCCCAAGTGTTAATTACCAGATATTGAGTGGCAACATTGGCTACATGCAAATTAATCAGTTTAGTAATGATACATCGGACTTGGCCGAGAAAGCTGCTCAATCCTTCCAACAAGCTCATGTTAAAGGTATTATTTTGGATTTACGCGATAATCCAGGCGGTATCGTAACTGCCGCTATAAATGTGTCAAGCTTGTGGCTGTCGGAAGGCGAAACAATTATGCAAGAAAAAACCGGCAATGTAGTAGATCAAACTTACACCTCAACTGGCAACGATATACTAAACGGAATACCAACCGTGGTATTAATTAATGCTGGGTCGGCTAGTGCAGCTGAAATTACAACTGGTGCTTTACACGATAACGGTGATGCTTATGTAATTGGCGTCAAAAGTTATGGTAAGGGTGTGGTGCAGCAAATAGATAATTTACCAGACGGGGCGGAGTTGAAAGTTACGATCGCTAGTTGGTATCGTCCAAATGGTCAAAATATTAATCATATAGGTATTACACCCGATGAAACAGTCCAATTAACCGCTCAGGATATCCAAAATGCTCAAGATACGCAAAAAACTGCCGCTATCCAGTATCTAAACAGCCATTAAGAATTAATTTTATTGAAATTAATACTTGCATCGATTGCAAGGGATGCGTTAGTATCAATGTAATAAGGGAAAAGAGAAGTTGGCCAAAAGACCTACTAAGTATGTATTTGTAACAGGAGGAGTTCTTTCAGGATTAGGAAAGGGCATAACCGCCGCCTCGATTGGCAATCTCTTAAAAGCTCGCGGCTTTAAAGTAAATATTCAAAAATGTGACCCATATCTCAACGTTGATGCTGGCACCCTTAATCCGCGCGAACATGGTGAATGTTTTGTTACTAAAGACGGAGCGGAAACCGATTTGGATCTTGGTCATTATGAGCGCTTTTTAGATGAAGAACTGACTCAAAAAAGTTCTGTAATGGCGGGCAGGATACTCCAGAAAGTTATTACCGATGAACGACTGGGCCGGTATGAAGGACATACTGTACAAATCATTCCTCATGTAACTAATGCCGTACAAGAATATATTAAGGCTTCGGGTGAAGATTTTGACGTTCAAATTGTAGAAATTGGTGGTACAGTCGGAGATTTTGAGGGCCTCAGTTTTATTGAAGCGATTCGTGAATTTGGTTTGAAAGTAGCAGCCAATGACTGTGCTTATGTGCACGTTGTTTATTTACCTTATTTAGGAACTAGCCAAGAAACAAAAACCAAGCCCGCCCAAAATTCTGTCCGTGAATTACGTAGTCTAGGTATCGCACCTGACATATTGATAGCTCGCAGCGAAAGTCCAGCCAACGGTAATATTAGGCATAAATTGAGTTTATTCTGCGGGGTTGACGAGAATTCAATTGCCTTGCTGCCTAACGCTGAAACAATTTACGAAGTACCATTAACACTGGAAGACACTGGTATAGGTGAGGCAATTTGCCAGAAACTAAATTTAAAAGCTCGTAAGCCTGATCTTAAAAATTGGCGGAATGTAGTAAAGCGAGCCAAAACTGATTACACTCGATCAGTTACAGTCGGTATAGTAGCCAAATATATGGATAACCAAGATACTTATATGTCGGTTTTTGAAGCTTTACGGTCGGCCGCTTGGTGGAATGAATGCAAGCTCACAATTAAATGGATAGATGCCAGTGAAATTGAAACTGGCCAAACAAGTATTAGTGTAATTCGCAGAGTTGATGGCATCGTGGTACCCGGTGGCTTTGGTGTCCGAGGGCTAAATGGCAAAATAAAAGCTGCTCAATACTGTCTTGCCAAAAAAGTACCTTATCTAGGGCTTTGTTTAGGGCTCCAAATGGCAGTTGTTGGTGCTGCCCGGTCGTCTGGGTTATCAGCTGCTACAACAGCAGAGCTAGATTCACACTCGCTGGATCAAGTGATTCATACTATGGCCGGTCAAGCCGGTAAGGAGAATACTGGTGGCACCATGAGATTAGGTAATTATCCTTGCGTGCTTGATAAAAATTCTTTATCGGCCAAACTTTATGGCCGAAGACAAATAGTTGAACGTCACCGGCACCGCTATGAGTGCAATAATGCCTATCGGGATTTATACGAATCATGGGGGATCAAAGCAGTTGGTATATCGCCGGATGGCACATTAGTAGAAATGATCGAAGCGATTGATCACCCCTTCTTTGTAGCCAGCCAATTCCATCCAGAATTTACATCTAGACCTAATCGGCCCCATCCATTATTCAATGGTTTTATAGCAAATTTATTGCAAAACAGACCCAATTAAGCTAGTGTTACATCATGGAACCAATAACCCCCCAGTCTACACCGCAGCCTACCGAACATGCTTATTCTCCGCCGCCAGCTCATCTTAAGAAAATTCTTATGGTAGAGGATGATGATGATTTAGCTAAAGTTTATTTGATGCGTTTCAAAGCCGAAGGGTTTGAAGTCAGACGGGTAAATAATGGAGAAGATGCCCTAGCGGCGGCAACTGAATATCACCCAGACCTAATATTGTTAGATGTTATGATGCCCAAAATCAGTGGCTTTGATGTTTTAGATATTCTCCGTAATACCCCCGATACGGCTAACATGAAGGTAATCATGCTAACAGCTTTAGGGCAGGATATTGACCGTAAAAAAGCCGAGAATTTGGGTGTTGACGGATATCTAGTTAAATCAGAGGTGGTACTCGACGACATCGTCGATAACATCAAACATCTGTTAACAATAGCTTAGACATATAAATAACTTATTAATTGAAATATTATTCGACAGTAACTTCTGTTCGCCAGACGGTTTTACCTGTAAAAATACGAACTTTACGTTTCTGAAAACGAACCACCCCATCTTTGCTGGCGTAAATTGTAAAATCTCGCGCCAAACTAGTGCCGTTACCAGATCGCTTTGTTAGCCCAACCTGTCGAACAATAGTTTGTCCGGTTTTAACTTTTTGGTTTGCATAAAGCTTAACCCCTAAGCGTTGGCCGGGGCTATCATGATTATTTTTACTGGTACCACCAGCTTTGACATGCGCCATATAAATTAGTTCCTTGTGATTATAAGCAGTTCGCGTGCCACTCTCTGATTAGACCTGGCATAGATTAGCCCGGCCGGTTTAAAGTGTTCGACAAAACTTGGTTGATTGTATCCTAATAAGTGTAAATGGTCAAGAGATGGAAGCCGTATAAATTGACCTTCAGCTGATTGCCAAGCCGGTACCGCTAAACATAACCGGGTTTTAGGCGGAATTTGTTGGGCGATATTTTTTAAAAAACCTGCTAGTTCTTGATCACAGCGATGACGGATTAATTCTAATTCTTTATCCTCAGGCAATTTGGTCAGTGGAGGACCAAGCAGCAATTCAGATACGATTATGTCAAAATTATTTTGCCATTTCGCTGATGTTGCGTCTTTGACTTCAAGTATCGGTTCGGGTAGATTAGAGATATCAAAATGCAATCTTAACCATGCCAGATTTTGCTTAGTATAATCAATCATTCGTGAATTTATGTCAGACCCATAAGCTTGATAACCCATCAATAAAGCTTCCTGTAGAATTACACCAGTTCCACAAAACGGGTCAAGCACCGTTAATGGGGCGGGTAACGATCCGGCCGCCAAATTTATCATTATCTGTGCTAATTTAGGCGGCAACATACCAACCCGAGCATCACGTTTAGGTCGATTATAATCACGCATACTATAACTGGCGATGTTTTGAACAGTTATCGTTTGAGCGATTATTGTCCGTTGGCCATCACGATAAATCACTATTTCAATACCATGACTGTTTGTTAAATGATTATGAATGATCTGGGCGCTGTTAAGTTGAGTTGTAACATTTGGTACTATGCGAATTGATCGTCCGCTTCGACGTAAATTTTGCTTGATTGAAAGACCTATCCTTGTAATCTGATCAATTGTTATCTGGTCGTTATAAATACTTAATCCAAGCGTAACTTTACCTGCCGGTAAATTAGCTATTTGCTTTGAAAGTAAATTTGAAATTGCTGATTGGATATCTGGCCAAACATGAGATGGTAGTATCTCCCGAATCAAACAAAGTTTAAGCGAACCGCCGAGTCTTTTAAAATTAATATCCTCTGGTAGACGGTTTAGTATCGCCGCCTGTTGACCAAGTGCTTGGACATCGCTACCATAAAGTGAAACAAGTTCAGCTAAACCAATTAATGGCTGTCGGCCTAGAATGCATAAACTATTAGAATTCATGTAAGGAGTATACCGCGATTGCTAAGCTTTCCGATATAATATAAATATTATCAATACTATGACTGAAACTGTTCTGCAATACTTAAAACGTCATTGGAAAATACTACTTAACGTCGTAACGGTAGGAGCGTTACTGATTATTGTTTTTTCTATTCGCCATGAATTAGTGACGACATTTGAAAATCTGGCCCGAGTCCACGCTTGGATTCTATTGCTGATGATCCCGATAGAAATGTTTAACTACCATTCTCAAACTAAATTATATGAAGGTCTATTTAAACTGGTAGGTAATAAAGTTGAATATAACTTGTTATATAAAACTGCACTAGAACTGAACTTTATAAATAGCGTCTTTCCAAGTGCTGGCATATCGGGGGTTTCATACTTTGGCATGAGATTACGATCAGATAAGATCAGCGGCACCAAAGCAGCCGTAGTCCAAATGATCAAACTTGTCCTAATTCTACTTTCGTTTGAAATTCTTTTAATAGTCGGCGTGTTTATTATGGCTGTCAGCGGACACATTAATGACCTCACAATCGCAGTAGCTAGTTCCTTGTCGACGCTTATGGTAATCGGCACGTTTGCTGGCATGATGATTCTAAGTGAGAAAAAAAGAACCGATGCCACTTTAGCATTCATCACCCGATTAATTAATCAGCTAATTCACGTTATCCGACCAAAACATCCAGAAACTATTAGTGCTGAACGTTGGCGGCGAGGCGCCCAAGAGTTACATGAAAACTATATGGTTATACGATCGAACTATAAAGAGTTAAAGCAACCGCTAATATATGCCACTCTCGCAAATTTAACTGAAGTCCTAGCTATTTATGTAGTTTATGGAGCATTCGGACACTGGGTGAATATTGGTGCGATTATATTAGCTTATGCCGTAGCTAATTTTGCTGGGTTGGTCTCGGTCTTACCAGGCGGTATCGGCATATTTGAAGCTTTAATGACGGCCGTTTTAGCTGCAGCTGGAATCCCAATCGGCTTAAGTATTCCAGTAACAGTTATGTACCGAGTACTCAATACTATTATTCAGGTTCCACCCGGTTATTATTTCTATCACCATGCGCTTAGGGGAAAAAGCGTCAAGGAGACTTGATGACCATGAACGATCCACTGATTGTCGGTGTCAGTGAATTTGTTGATCTGTTAAATCAAACTCTGGAATTTGCTTACCCGTCAGTTATTATTATCGGCGAGTTATCTGACTTCAAAATCAGCAAACAAAAATGGATTTATTTTGATCTTAAAGATAACCAAGCTAAAGTTCGTTTTTTCGGGACTGTCTACCATCTGCCGGGGCCACTTAAAGATGGATTAATGCTAAAAGTCAGAGCTATACCGCATTTACATCCGCAATATGGGTTTAGTCTAAACGTCCAACACATTGCTTTATCTGGAGAGGGATCAATTAAACAAGCCAGCGAATTACTTAAAGCCCAATTATTAGCAGAAGGACTATTCGCACTTGAGCGTAAGCGCACATTACCTTATCCACCTGACCGGATCGGCTTGATTACATCGGCCGAATCAGCTGCCTACAGCGATTTTCTAAAAATTGTTAATCAAAGATGGGGTGGCATGGAAATAATTCTAAATAATGTTCAGGTACAGGGTGAACCGGCAATTGACCAAATAATCAAAGCCATAACCAAGTTTAATCAAATGGCTGAGCCACCAGACGTCTTAGTTATTACGCGGGGCGGGGGAAGTATCGATGATCTACAGATATTCAATCACGAATTAGTTACTCGATCGATTGCCGGAAGCCGAATCCCAACATTGGTTGCAATTGGCCACGAGCAGGATGTTTCATTAGCCGAATTAGCGGCCGACCAACGCGCTAGCACACCCAGTAATGCTGCTGAATTGCTGGTACCCGATAAAAAAAACATAATCTCGCAATTAAAAATGACTTCTCAACAGATGAATACTTACTTAAATCACACATTACAGATGCTAAAATTGAACGTAACAGAATACAAGAAATATTTACAAACCGGTATATCGCAAAACATTACTCAATACCGTAACTATCTTCAAAATCGTTCCGAAAAGATGAATCTGCTTGATCCACAAGCCATCTTAAGTCGCGGATATGCTATAGTCTACCGGCAAAAACTTATTATTCGTCGAGCCAGTGAATTCGGTAAGCAGGATTTAATTAATGTTCAATTTAGCGATGGATCAATAGAAGCAACAGTAAATAAGGTAATAACACCATAAAGGAGTAAAATAATCCGATGGCAAAGAATGAGATAAACTATCAAGAATTGAGTAATGAGTTAGACATATTACTAGCAAAACTACAGGATCCGGCAACAAATCTGGATGACGCAATGTCACTTTATAAAAGAGGTCGGGTAATTATAAAGGAACTTGAAACTTATCTGAAACAAGCCGAAAATACAGTCCGAACACTCTCAGCTGAAAAAGCAGAAAGTTAAATTATGTTTTGGTTGGCGTTAGGATTGATTATTGTTGTGTTAATTTTCGGTTTAGTACTATTATTAGGCGCACCGTTTCTACCGACTTTAAGCAATCAAATTAAAGATATCTTTGAATTGATAGATTTAAAACCAGGTGATCTAATACTAGAACTCGGCAGTGGTGATGGCAGAATTTTACGAGCTGCGGCGAAGCGGGGCATTAAGTCAATCGGCTACGAAGCAAATCCATTGCTAGTATTATACAGCCAGTTTCTTTCTTGGAATTACCGGAAACTAACCACAATCCGTTGGAAAAATTTTTGGCACACTTCGTTAGCTTCCGCGGATGGTATCTATGTTTTTTTACTTGACCCTTATATGGAAAAATTAGACAAAAAAATAATGTCGGAAATCTCTAAACCAGTTAAAGTTGTCAGTTTTACATTTGAATTTCCCAATCGTCGGCCAATTAAACAGATTAACGGATTACGCTTATACTTATTTAAACCACTCTCTAAGTAGATTCTAGCCCTAATATATACTGGGCAAATGCTATACTTAATTATAGTTTTAGATGGAGGGTTTATGGGCTTGGCGAATTCTTCACAAATGAATGAATCACTTGACCTACTAAGGGTAGTTGCCGAAGAAATTAAGCGACCCTTGATTGAAATCGCCCGCTCCAGTGAGTTAGTATCACTGACTGACCAATCCGCACTAGAAACAGTCATTGCAACGGTTGAAACAAGCGCCAATACGGCGTTAGATTTAATCGATAGTTATCTATTAGGACTACAACTAGCTGGCCAACAACAATTCCTTCAACTCGAGCCGATCTCAATCGGATCGGTTCTTTATGACACGGCCCATGATCTTGAAAAATTTGCACAGGTTTATAACGCCAAGGTCCAGCTAAGTTTTAAAAAAACTCAAAGATCAGTTATGGCGCACGGCAACGGATTACATGCTGCACTTGTTAACATGGGAAGAGTTATCATCGAATCGCAAGCTGAACACAATCCGCCAGCCGTTATTAACCTCGGTCTTCATAACTATGCTGGTTTAATTGTCGCTGGTATCTATAGCGATATGGAACCGATTGCGCCAGCTTATCTACGGGCGGCATGTAAACTTTATAGCCGAACCCGACAACCGTTTCGTCAACTATCTTCCAGTTCTGCGGCTGGCATCTTCATTGCCCATAATATTCTTCAGGCCATGTCAGTACGTTTACGTACAGCTCGTTATAATAAGCAAGCTGGGCTAGCAATTACTTTACAACCCAGTTATCAAATGCAACTTGTTTAAGTCTATGTAATTGTTATGGCCCGGATACTTGTAATTGAACCAAATATAATTCTGGCAGAAATATACAAGAAAATTTTAGTTAAAAATAAACATAAAGTCTGGTTAACCAAAGATGCTCAAACTGCAATTAATATTGCCGATAAAACTAATCCAGAAATCGTTATTTTAGAGTTACAGCTACCCCAACATAACGGTTTGGAGTTTCTATATGAATTTCGATCTTATAACGAATGGCGTAACACCCCTGTCATTATTCAGAGCCTTATTTCCCCCAATGAGTTTAAAGACAATTATATTTTATGGCACAAGCTTGGTATAAACAGCTATCTTTATAAACCAAAAAGTACACTTTTACAGCTAATTGATTGCGTTAATAGTAATCTTTCGTCATCTGTTCATTCCAGCTTATGAAACAAATTAACACCAAAGGAATAATTTTAAGCCGGACAAATTTTGGCGAAGCGGATAGAATCATTACGATTTTGACTCCCGATAACGGTAAAGTTCGTTTAATCGCCAAAGGTGTTAGAAAAATTAAGTCAAAATTAGCTGGTGGAATCGAATTGTTCGCTGTTAGCCAGATAACCTATATAAAGGGTAGAGGTGAAATAGGTACTTTAATATCAACGCGTCTCATTCACTATTATGGATTCATTAGTAGCAACCTAGAGCGCACGATGGCTGGTTATGACTTTATTAAACAACTTAATCGGGCAACCGAAGAAATGTCAGAGACAGGTTATTTTAATGTTCTGGAAGCCAGCTTTGCAGCACTTGATAATCAGAATATCAGTCTCAATTTAATCCAAAACTGGTTTGCTATCCAATTGCTACGCCTAAGCGGACAAACGCCACATACCGACAAAGATTCAGCTGGGCTAAACTTTTCAAAAGACACCAATTACACCTTTAGTTTTGACAGTATGTCATTTACGCCCCATGCAGCTGGGCCCTTTAATATCGGCCATATTAAAGTCCTGCACCTTAGTTTGGGTAATAATTCACCAAGAGCCTTACAGAGAATTACAGGCATTGAGGACTTATCCAGAGATATTACTCCACTGATTCAAACTATGTTCAGAACCTATATTCGGTTATAATCGGACGTAAGTATGAATTTTGATTTAGAAGCCATCGCAAGTCTAGCTAAAAGACGCGGATTTATTTATCAAGGTAGTGAAATATACGGCGGCTTAGCTGGTACCTGGGATTATGGACCGCTAGGAGTATCTTTAAAGCGAAACATTACTAATCTGTGGTGGAAATTTTTTGTTGATGACCGCCAGGACATATTAGGGATTGATTCCGCAACCTTAATGAATCAGAAAGTTTGGCAAGCTAGTGGTCACGTTGCAACCTTCAACGACCCATTAGTAGAAGATACAAACACTAAAAAACGTTATCGTCTTGATCAGTTACTTGAAGAAAATGGTGTCAATGTCAGCGGTATAGGCTTAGAGGATATGTTTAAACTGTTAAAAGAAAAAAACATCAAAAGTCCTGATGGCAATGAATTAGCTAACCCAGGCCAATTTAATCTAATGTTTAAGTCGCATATTGGTTCACTGGATGACGAAAACTCAATAATTTATTTACGGCCCGAAACAGCTCAGGGTATGTTCGTAAACTTTAAAAATATACTTGATAGCTTCTATCCAGATATACCGTTTGGCTTGGCGCAAATTGGCCGCAGTTATCGAAATGAAATTAGTCCGCGAGATTTTATTTTCCGGGTTAGGGAAATGGAGATTATGGAATTTGAATATTTTGTTCACCCCGACGACTGGGAAAAATATTTTAATCTGATGCATGATCTTATGATTGGCTGGTTTACAAAAATTCTCCATCTAAAACCGGAGCATATCCACGAGCATGAATTACCTGAGGCCGACCGCGCCCATTACAGTAAACGAACTGTTGATTTTGAATATGATTTTCCAATTGGCACAAAGGAAATCGCCGGTCTGGCATATCGGACGGATTTTGATCTAAAAAATCATCAAGAAAAATCAGCTCATAATATGGAATATCGCCCGAAAAGTGGCGGCCAAGCATTTATTCCTCATGTCATTGAACCAACATTTGGTCTTGATCGACATATTT
>JBEKIY010000004.1:0-18403 GCA_050011495.1 Saccharimonadales bacterium (SeqCode)
AAGCAAGTCAAAACTGGTGAGCGAATTATTTATAAAAGTTATTCAACAACAGAAATTAAAATCGATAATGACGAATACATCTTGGTAAAAGAAGAAGATATATTGGCAACTGTTAAATAATTAATCACTAGATTATAGGAGAAAATAATGGCTAAAAAAGTTTTTTATGATGATGACGCAAGACGCCGGGTTATTGGCGGCGCAAAAATTCTTTATGATGCAGTTAAAACCACGATGGGGCCAAAAGGTCGCAACGTAGTTTTAAGCAAAAGTTACGGTAACCCAACCTTCACCCACGATGGTGTGGCTGTGGCCAAAGGGGTTGATTTAGCTGATAACGATGATGAAACTTTGGGTTATAAAGTTGGTGCCGAATTAATCAAACAAGCCGCCAGCAAAATGAATGACGTGGCTGGTGATGGTACAACCACGGTGACAGTTCTGACATACCACATTCTCTACGAAGCCAATAAGTTAATTGCGGCCGGACACGATCCGATGTTGCTACGCAAGGGGTTAGAAAACGCCGCTCACGATGTCATGAGCAAACTAAGTGACTACAGCGAAGATATTCAAGATAAAAAGAATCGCGTGGCGGAAGTTGCTACAATCTCAGCCGGTGATGCCGAAATCGGTAATTTAATTGCCGAAGTAATTGAAAAAGTCGGCAAAGAAGGCGTGGTAACCGTTGAAGAAGGCCAAGGATTAAGCATGGAGAGTGAAGTGGTTGAGGGCTTTACCTTTGATCGTGGTTTTGTCAGCGCTTATATGGTAACTGATACGGCTCGCATGGAAGCGGTCTATGATCATCCGGTAATTCTAGTTACGGATAAGAAAATTAGTTCGATTCAGGAATTCCTGCCAATTCTTGAGAAAATGGCGCAAGCCGGTAAAAAGGACCTGGTGTTAATCGCGGAAGACGTTGAAGGCGAGGCCTTGGGAACGTTAATTCTTAATCGCTTGAAGGGCGTTTTTAACACGGTGGCAATTAAAGCGCCGGCCTTTGGTGACCGCCGCAAGGATATATTGAATGATATTGCCGTCTTAACCGGTGCAACCGTCATCAGTGATGAGCGCGGTTATACTTTTGAAAATGCTGAACTAGATATGCTTGGTTCAGCGCGCAAGGTTATTGTTACAAAAGATGAGACAACCATCATCGAGGGCGGCGGTTCGAGTGCGGAAGTATCGGCCCGAATTGCTCAAATTAGTGCCCAAATTGAAAAGGCTACCAGTGAATACGACAAAGAAAACTTGGATAAACGGCGCGCATCACTTAGTGGTAAAGTAGCTGTCATCAAAGTCGGTGGCGCCACGGAGACAGAAATCGAAGAAAAGAAATTCCGGGTTGATGATGCCGTAGCCGCTGTTAAAGCGGCTTTAGATGAAGGTATCGTACCGGGCGGCGGTGTAACATTAATCAATTTGATTAACGCTATTTCAACTGTTGCTACTGATGACGAGTCTGTCACTGCCGGAAAACAAATCCTCAAAAAAGCATTAGAACAACCTTTCCGAATCCTCCTGACCAATGCCGGTATTAATGCCGATGAGTGGTTGCCGCAAGTTAAAGCTGCCAAACCTGGTTTCGGCGTGGATGTAAACCGACCAGCTAAGAAATTAGTTGACTTAAAAGCTTGCGGAATTGTTGATCCGTCTAGAGTGACTAAAGAAGCCCTTCAGAATTCAGTTTCAATTGCTGGGACCAGTATGACGATGGGTGGCTTAGTAGTCGATATACCAGAGAAAAAAGAAAATTCTCCGATGCCTCCTGACATGGGCGGCATGGGGATGATGTAAAAAAGCCAAGTTATAGATTAGGCTTTGATGTCTGTTATTCGCTAAGTTTATTTAGTTATTGTCGTGTTGCGAGAAGTAATTTATTTCGTTAACAACGTCGAGTAATGCCTGGGCGCGGGCTTTATCATCTTTTATCTGTTGAGCAGCCTGGTAAGCGCTGGGGATAAGCAATTTATTATCGGCTGCTTGGATCATCATCATGGTGGTTCTAAATTTTTCTTCAGGAGTTTGATCAAGATGGTCCATTAGTGGGTCAAGCTGTTGCAGAGCCTGCTCTTTGATAGCCATCAAATCATCGGTCGATGCTTGTTGCGCAGGCTTTACTTCGTCATAGGGCATGGCTGTGACGGCTTTAAGGCCGTCATTTGCTGGGGCTGAGGTTTGCTTAAAATCATTATTAAATGTAGGTGGAGTTGACGGTGGCGAAAACAGAGGATCATTGGCCGGCGGCATTGGCGTAGGCGATGGCGGCGTGGCAGCAGTTGCTGTTGCCGTTGCCGTAGCTGGTGGCGCATTATCGTCGGAATAAGCCGTATTCGCGTCAGAATAGGCCGATTTTGTACTATCAGCTGCTCGTGCCTGATTATCCATAGTCAATAATGGATCAACCGACAGATCATCATTTTGGTTATCCTGGTGCCCAAACATAAAATTTACCCCCTTAGAATTTCTCTACGTTATACTATATATTAAGTAGATTTTAGCGCAAGGAATTAACGATGTTAGATGACTTACAATACATACACCAACGTGATAGCCAAGATGCTCTAGGCATTGCCAATAAGGAATGGCAACAATTGCAATACGAATTCCAATCCGATTGGCAACCACAAAACAATATTGAATCAATCATTGTAACCGGCATGGGCGGTTCAGCCTTGGCCGCGACGGTTGCCCAGGCCTGGTTAAATCCGGAACTGCCATTCGAGGTAGTACGTAATTATGATTTACCAGCGTATGCCAATGCCCAAACTTTAGTTATTGTCTCCAGTTATTCCGGGAATACTGAAGAAACATTGTCGGCACTTCACGACGCCGAACATCGTGGTTGCCAAATAGTAATATTGGCTTCTGACGGTGAATTAGTAAATATTGCTCAACAAAAATCATATCCGTTACTCCGTTTGCCGTCTGGCCTACAGCCGCGGATGGCTGTTTTCTATAATTTAGCCGCATTGACCAAATTATTTGTCCTGGCTGGCATCTGCCCAACAGATCGGCTTAGTGAGTTAAAGGATACTAGCCAATGGCTGCATGAGTATTGTGACAGTTGGTATGTTGATGTGCCGACTAAAACTAACCAGGCTAAATCGATAGCCCAAGATTTAATTGGCAAATCAATCGTTATTTACAGTGGTCCTCGGCTTTTCCCGGCAGCCTATAAATGGAAAATTAGTTTTAATGAAAGCGCCAAACATATTGCTTGGGTAAATCAACTTTCGGAATTCAATCATAACGAGATGCTTGGTTGGACTAAACAACCGGTTGATAAACCGTATGTCGTTATTGATTTGCGAAGTTCACTTGAACATGAACGAATTCAAAAACGATTTGCCGTAACCGAACAATTACTGTCAGGCATGCGACCGGAACCAATCGTCGTCTCAGTAGTCGGCGAGACTATTCTGCAACAATTAATCTGGGCTATTACACTTGGCGACTTTGTCAGTCTTTATACAGCACTACTGGGCAATATCGATCCGACGCCGGTTGAATTGATCGAAAAATTTAAGAAAACGCTAGCCGAATAAGCTAGTTTTTGTACAGGCATTTTGCAGTTATGGTGTGCATAATGGCGGCTATAAAGGATAATATATGAAATTATTAATTGTCGAGGACGAGGATAAAATTGCCCGCAGCCTTGAAAAGGGTCTTAAGTCCGAAGGTTATATTATCGATGTGGCTAAAGACAGCGATGTTGCTGAAACCTTAGTCAGTGCTGGTAACTATGATCTTGTGTTGCTGGATTGGATGATCCCAGGTAGACTTGACGGACCAGGATTAATCCGTATATGGCGTGAACGGCAAGAACAGATGCCGATTTTAATGTTAACTGCTAAAACTACTATTGGTGATCGTGTCCGGGGACTAGATGTTGGAGCAGACGACTATTTAACTAAACCGTTCTCGTTTGATGAATTGTTAGCCCGGATCCGAGCTTTATTACGCCGACCTAAGGCTCATAGTGGCAATATTTTACAGGCTGATCAATTGAAAATAGACGTGATTGCAAAAAGCGTCGAATACCGACAACAGCCGGTTCATTTAACAGCCCAGGAATTCCGACTAATGGAATATCTGTTGCGCCATCGTGGTGAAGTGCTTAGTAAAGATCGTTTACTAGATCATGTCTGGGCTGATGAAGCCCGAGTTCAGCATAATACGGTAGAAACATTTATTGCTAATGTCCGTAAGAAGATTGGTCCTGGAGACGAAGTTATTAAAACCATTCGGGGTTACGGTTATAAGGTTTTGTAATAAACATGGAAGAAATAACACCTCAAAAACCATCGTTAATAAATCGTTTAAAGACGAAATTAGAATCATTCAACACTACCCGGCCGACGCTTTTCCACTCAGCTCGCTTAAAACTAACCGGGTTTTATCTGGCAATTATTATTATATTCAGCTTAATGCTGACGCTAAGCATCCGAACACTGGCGCAGTTGGAATTTGATCACGCCGGAATTGCCCAGCGCGGTGTCGTTCATCAGTTACTTTATGATATTTACTCTGTCCCGCCGAATCCGGATAACGACTTTTTGCGTTTCCAGTCTGACCAAGACTCAACTGTCCGCCGCCATTTAAATGAAGACGTTATCATGTTAAATATTTTCGCCTTGATAGTTGGTGGTGTTTTAAGTTACTGGTATGCCGGCCGCACACTGAAACCGATCGAAGAAGCCCATGAAGCCCAAGCTCGTTTTACGGCCGATGCCAGCCATGAACTACGGACTCCACTGGCCAGTTTACAGCTGGAGAATGAAGTGTTTTTACGCCAAAAAAACTTTACCCAAGCTGATGCCCGCGAGGTAATTAAAAGTAATTTGGAAGAAGTCCAGCGGCTGGAATCTCTGGCGGGTAATTTACTAGCTTTAACGCAATATGAAAAAGCATCACTAGAGCTTAGTCCAATTGACATATCGGCAGTAGTGACAGAGGCCTGTCAGCGAGCTACCGATATTGCCGAACCGAAAAAGATCGCCTTGGAAATCCAGGTGCCAAAAGAATTGGTAATCGGTCATGCGGACAGTTTAGTAGAACTAGTTGGAATTGTTCTTGATAACGCGATCAAATTTAGTCCTCGCCACAGCTCAGTATTCATTAATGGCATTAAAGCCGGTAATCGTTTCCATATCAGTATCCGCGATGAGGGAGAGGGAATAACCGAAACAGATTTGCCATTAATATTTGATCGGTTGTACCGAGGCGATAAATCCCGGACCAAAAATACTCCCGGCTACGGTTTAGGCCTATCTTTAGCCCGAGAAATCGCGACAGCCAATCGTGGTAGCATTACCGCCCGGAATTACCCGACTGGCGGTGCCCAATTTGTGATTAGCTTACTCTTAGCCAAACAACCGAAACATAATCCTTGAGGCAATAGCTTGATATAATACAAATCATGCGGTGGAATAAATATTCCCGGTGGAGCAGTGTCCTAGCAACTTTATTTTTGTCTAGCCTGGTGAGTTTTAGTTTTTTTGTCGCAGAGGCAATTAATAACCATTCCTTTGCGAACTCTTTTCTGCTAGGGAATTTGCTGCTAGCTTGGATCCCGCTATTAGTTGTTTACTACTTACTAAGAGTCCTACCAAATTATCCATGGTTAAACTGGCGGCCAATGCTGCTGACTTTTTTGTGGCTAAGTTTGCTACCAAACAGCTTTTACCTGGTTAGCGATCTAATTCACTTGGCGTTGGTTAACCCAAATAATCTTTTATATGACAGCGTGATGTTTCAAACCTTTATATTTAACGGTTTGATATTAGGCTATTTGAGTGTTTATTTAATTCACCGGCAATTACTGCGACGAGTTTCGGTACGGTGGACAAATATTCTCCTGGGACTAGCCTTTTTCGTCTGCAGTTTTGCAATTTATCTAGGACGAGAGCTGCGTTTAAGTTCTTGGAACTTCATTACTAACCCAGCCTCCATTCTTTTTGGCATATCCAATCCGTTTATAAATATATCCGGTCATTTACAAGCTTATACCGTAACGTTGATGTTCTTTATTTTAATTACCTTAATGTACGTTGTGGTATTTAGATTGCTGCAGATTTTTACTCAACCACGCCTACAAGCTCCCGAAAAACCAATTACTAATTCGCTAACTGACAGGCTGCACAGGTAATAAGTTTACTAATGATTGATTTACGTCGCCGTACGATCCTGGACTTTTTGGGCGGAGGGCTACTAATTATTCTGGTCGGGTTAGCATTGCTAAGCACTAACTGGCTATCTAATCCGTCTAAGGCCAAGATATTCACCGATGTTTCATGGCCTAATTGCGATAAAACAGTGGATTCTAATTATGCTGAATACGGCATCGTTGGCGTGAGTGGTGGCCTGGATTATCATCTTAACCCATGTTTGACCACCGAAACGAACTGGTTTACGCACTATGGTCTTTATGTCAACACCGGTTATCCTGGATTGGCGGAGACAAAAAAGCTTAGCTTAGGGCCAAATGCTTGCACCAACGATGATTATCTGTGTTTCGCATATAATTACGGTTTTCAAGCGACCGCGTATGACATCCATTATGCCGATCAACTTGGGTTGGCATCACCACTTTGGATGCTTGATGTTGAAACTGATAATAGCTGGACAAATAACCCGTTGCTCAACCAGGCTTCCTTGCAGGGCGCGATTGATGCCATCAAACAGCTAATATTTAGCCCTAAGATTGGAATATATTCTACTCCCAGCCAATGGGCCATAATTACCGATAATTGGCGGCCGACAATACCGGCCTGGCTGGGGACTGGCGACACAACTCTTACAGCAGCTATTAATGCCTGCCATACGCCATCGTTTACAGCTGGGGAAATTTGGTTTACCCAGTACACACCTTATTTAGACGAAGATTATACTTGCCAAACAATACCCATGTGGACAATTGGCGAATGAATTTGTCTTAACCTTAAGTTAGTTAAAGAATTATGAGACTATCCTTATGCTAAAATAATGTAACTTTATGCCGAATTATATAAATAAACCAAGACCACGAAATCGGTACAGAAACACCGACGGTTTTATAACCCTCACTTCAAAGCGCCATTTACCAGCTATCGGACCTAATCACTTGAGCCAAAATTCAGCTACTAATATTAATATTTCCAGTATGCCAAAACGTCCATTACTTAATAATTCTGATAAACCCAATCAACCAGCTAATTCATTGATTGGGGAAACTATCCCAGGGACTATGTCGTCAACCGTAAAATCTAATCAACCGCTAATGGATCCCAGCTTAACTCATAAAAAATTAAAAAATCGACGATTTTGGCGACGTAGTAGTAAAAAGTGGGCATGGAAGCGATGGTTATTCGTCTCAACAGTAATAGCGATAGTTGCAGCATTGGGATTTATTGGCTGGGATATCTGGCAATTAGATCATAAAGTTAATCATTTAGCGGTCGGCAATTTGTCTGCTTCAGTAGGTGGAGCTGAGAACATTCTAGTCGCTGGATCGACTAACCGTTGCAACCTCGCAGTCCAAAACGCCGAGTGGGGGTTTTGTTCACAGGGGGTCACCGGCGTAAACAGTGACATTATTTTTATTGTTCATGTTGTGCCCAAGACACATACCGTAAGCCTACTTTCTATCCCCCGTGACACTTTTGTGCCTAATGCTCGGAAGGGAGATGAAGCATTTAAAATTGACGCTGCTTTATATGAAGGACCAACGCAACTAGTGAACGCCGTGGAAGAGGATTTTGGGATACCCATCCAGCATTACGTTGAAGTTGGTTTCGACGGATTTGTGAATATTGTTAACGCCGTCGGTGGCATCAAGATGGATTTTCCAATGCCAGTGTACGATTCTGAATCGTATCTTGATATAAAAACTGCAGGTTGCCAGTTATTGAATGGCGTACAAGCTTTACAAGTTGTCCGGGCCCGGCATTTACAATATGATCCGCCCGGTCTTAATACTTCAGATGTATATCTTTGGCCCCAAGAACCAGAAAGTGACATTGCTCGGATTGCACGGACACATGAATTTTTACGCGTCTTAGCCAGCACGATTGCTGCCAAAGGTATAGGCAATCCGATTACTGATCAAAAACTAATTGATGCTATAGCTCCTCAGGTTCAAGTTGATTCCGGCTTATCTACTTCAGCCATGCTACAACTCGCTCAAGAATTCCACGCTGTAAATATCAACAATGTTCCGCAATATACGTTGCCGATTTCCACTACCACTTTTGGTGATTACATATATGATGGCACTGATTATGGCGACGTTGTTTTCCCGGTAGAGTCTACCGATCAACAAATAATTAATGAATTCCTGGGGACATCGAATACTGCTGATACTATGACAGGTAATTCATTGCCAAACCCTCAAGATATTACGGTCAATGTTGTTAATAGCAGTGGCATTTCTGATCAAGCCACTCAAACCACAACTGCTTTACATGCTCTCGGTTTTAATATGGTCGGCCAACCAGGGTCAGCTACACCATTGAGCGACGAAGCCGTAGAGACAGTCGTAAATTATGCTAGTCCCAGCACCGAAGCTGATGCTGAAGCGGTTGCTCGGCAATTAACTGGCCCGGTAATCCTATCGCAAAACTCTGGTTTAGTCACACCAGGCTCTGAAGTCACAGTGCTTACGGGTACCGGTTTGGCAGTAAACGCATCAGCTAATAGCTCAGCCTCATCAACACAATCTAGTGCCAGCAACTCCACAAACTCAACTGCAGTAACTGGATTGGAACCTGCCACTTCAGCCATGCAACCGCTATCGGCATGGGACCCGCGAGCCTGTATTGAGTGATAATTAACTGCGATCGATTGGTCGGTAATATTCTAGTTTTGAGATAACTTACCGACGCTTGATTTATAGAACCAAGTTTTAATGGTGTCTAAGAAGAATATATGGACGAAAGTCAGGATAATAGTTATACCAAGTATCCCAACTGGCAAAGCGGTAAAAGAGAAGAGTTTTTTAGTCAGCCCAATATAGATAGTTACAATTGAAAGAGCTGTGATTATTGCAAATGATAACGCCATTGGCCTGGATAATTTTGGAGCCCGCCAAAAATGATCTTTGTTGCGGACTGAGAAAATTATTACTAATGCTGAAAGAGTTAGAAATAAATATAGACCAGTCTGAGCGACGCCCGTGGGTTGATGCCTAATTATTGCGTAGTAAATTATTTCGAATAAAGCCGTAATCGATCCCAAGAACATCGATATGAACATCAATGAATGGACATTAAATTTACTTGGTTGGACTAACTCGTTCGATTCAACATTATCCGTCGCAATAGTAATACATGGCAGATCGGTTAACAGGCTAGTCAAAACTAATTGGATGGGCAACAATGGCAAGGTAGAACCAGATATTAGATATAATGCGGAGATAGCGAAAAAATTACCATAGTTACTAATCATAGTAAAGCGAATGTATTTATTGATATTGGTGAATATTGACCGACCGTAATGAATGCCATTAACAATGACGCTTAAATCATTCCGTAATAGTAAAATATCGGCACTGTCTTGGGCGACATCGGTTGCATTGTTGACAGCGATCGCCACATCAGCCAATTTAAGGGCTGGAGCGTCGTTAATACCATCGCCTTGATAACCAACAACGTTATTCTGCTTAAGCAATTTAATAATCCGGTACTTCTGTTCTGGATTTAATTTGGCAAAAGCATTATTCTCTTGGACTACTCGAATAAGCTGTTCATCTGACAATTTCTCGAGCTCATCGCCAGTATAAACAACTTGCTTTTTATCTATTAGGCCAACTTCTCGAGCTACGTATTCGGTAACTTCTTTACTATCTCCAGACAGTATTTTTATAGCTACGCCTAACTTTTCGGCGAGAATGATAGTGTGACGAGCAGTTGGACGTAACGGGTCTTCAAGTGACACAAAACCGACGAACGTTAAGTTTTGTTCATGTTTTAAAATATCGAACTTATCATCACCTGTGTAATCGATCTCTTTATATGCAATAGCTAAATGACGTAACCCGTTTTTTCCATCAGCTTGAATTACCTTTAAATACTGATCTCTCTTAGGGGAATCTGTTAATTCTAGTAAAGTTTCAACAGATCCGACTTCAACCAAGTAGGTCTTATCACCGTCACTGTAGATTACACGTCGCCGCCGGGCAGCAGGGTCGAAGGGAAGTTCTTCAAGTCGTTTGTAACTCATAGCTTCCTGTTTAATATTATCCGGAACGTAGTCTAGGAAGGCTTTGTCAAATGAAGTTTGGAACTTTTTACGTTTTTCATCCAATGTTTCCAAGCTGGCAATCGCCAAACGCTGAAATAACAGTTTGTCATCTGCCATAAGGCTTTTTACAGTTTGTCGATTTTCAGTTAAAGTGCCGGTCTTATCGCTGCACAACAGGGTAATATTACCTAGGTCTTCTACGGCAGTTAAAGTTTTCGCAATGACGTGACGTTTGGCAAGTTTCATGGCACCGGTTGATAAAGTTACAGTTGCAATAACTGGCATTGCTTCCGGGACAACAGTGATTGATAAAGCTACAACGAATAACATAAGCGTCGTAATGTGGGATGAATCGTGGGTAATTATAATCTTCAGGATGAATACTACCGCTAACGTTAATAAAGTTACTTTGACCAAGAAAGAGCTAAAAGCAGATAGAGATTTTTCGTACTGAGTAGTTCTTTCTGTAGTAGATGATAAATGGGCAATTTTACCAATCTCAGTTTTATTGCTAGTAGCATAAACTAGACCTTCTGCTTCGCCACGCTCAATAATGCTTCCGGCAAAAACAACCGAGTTTAGCCCGCTACTAGTTTTAGTTACGGGTACTGACTCACCAGTTAACTGTGATTCATTGACGCTTAAATCTTCAACTCGGGTTAATTTAATATCGGCGGGCGCTATATCGCCCTCTCGCAGAATAACGACATCGCCGGGAACAATAAATTGCTCAGCGACCAGCGATTCTTTACCGTCTCGTTTAACGAGTGACTCTTTACTAACCAATTTCTGCAATTTAGCGACAGCATTTTCTGATCTAAATTCTTGGTAAAAACCTAACCCGGTATTGATAACTAAAATTGCCAGAATGATAAATCCATCAGAAAAATCCTTCAAAATAAATGACAAAAGACTAGCCAGAATCAACAAGTAGATCAGTGAGCTCTTAAACTGATCAATGATTAACTTGAAAATTGTTACTTTGGATTCTTTTTTTAGGACGTTTAAGCCATAGGTAGTAAGGCGGTTTTTAGCTTCATGTTCAGATAAACCATCGACAGAAGTTTGTAGACTATGGGCTAATTCATCAATTGTTTTACTTTGAATTTCGTTTTCTTTTGGCATGTTATAGATTAAAAGTTATTCAAACCGGCTGCTATTAATCATTTTTTATCGTTAGGTTTACTGAAAACAAAAAGATAAAGAATTTCCAGAATACCAGCGGTATTTAGGATCAGAATTACAATAAACCAGCCTAAATTACTGTTTTTACCGGCTCGCCACAAGGCAAAACCTTTCCAGATTAATTCCCATATAGCGAGTAGCAATATTAATGTTAAAGTGGCGTGTGAAATGACATATTGGTGACCATTAACTATGTAATTCATACTGCCATAGTAGCATAAACCATCTATGCCGGTTAAGTTAAAAGTGGAACATATAAGGTGTTATCTGCTATACTCGGGCATATGAAAGAGCGGCTTGAGGCTTTGATTGCGACGGCTATTCGTGATCAATTTTCAATTGATATTAAGGCGGCAGTATCTCGGCCGACTACCGAATTTGGCGATTATGCAACCAATGCGGCCCTCCAAATAGCGCCCCAATTGTCGCGTAATCCTCGAGAAGTTGCCGAACAACTGCTACCAAAATTGCAGGAAAAACTAGCCGAATTAAGCGACGACATTACCATTGCTGGCCCGGGATTTATCAATATTAAATTAAAAGATTCGGTGTTGTGGGACTTAGCACGTGCTGCTACAGATAAAACTGCCCAAGACCAAACTATCGTTATCGAATATTCCGACCCCAACCCGTTTAAAATATTGCACGCCGGACATTTGTACACCAGTATCGTGGGTGATGCGGTTGCTAATCTACTAAGCTCTACCGGCGCGTCTGTTCATCGGGTTAATTTCAGCGGCGACGTTGGTTTGCATGTCGCGAAAACTTTATGGGCGATAGTATTCTACGAGAGCGACGGCCAACTGGATAACGATCTTGCCTGGCAAAAAGTTCAGGCCCTAGCCGACAAAACCCTAGACGATAGATCTGATTGGTTAGCTGATCATTATATCAAGGGTCACACCGCTTACGTTGATGATCAAAATGGTGCCAAGGCAATTAAAGATTTAAACATGCAAATTTATAAACTGCTTGAAACAAATGACCATACTTCGTCGTTAGCCCAAATTTACTGGACCTGCCGCGACTGGAGTTATGCTTATTTTGCTAAATTTTATGAACGTATCGGCAGCCATTTTGAAAAGTATTATCCAGAAAGCGGCACCATTGCCTTGGGGCTACAAACCGTTCGCGCCCACATCGGTGAAGTATTTACGGAATCGGACGGAGCAATTGTTTTTGCGGGAGAAAAATACGGTTTGCATACCCGGGTATTTATTTCCAGCCAAGGGTTACCTACCTATGAAGCAAAAGACGTTGGTTTAATTTTTGAAAAATGGCAGGATTACCATTTTAACCGCTCGATTGTAATTACGGCTAACGAACAGGCCCAATATATGGCCGTAGTACTAAAAGCGATTGAACAATTCGCTCCCGAATTGGCGACTGCTAGCCAGCATATTGCCCACGGTTTAGTTAAACTCCAGGGCAATGTCAAAATGGGAAGCCGGCTAGGTAACATTATTAGAGCCAATGAAGTACTTGATACGACCGACGAAGCCAATTTTACGCTTAATGGTAAGCGAGACGAAAAAGTGGTACTAGGAGCAGTTAAGTATGCCTTTCTAAAACAACGACTAGGTGGTGACATTATTTTTAATCCGGCCGAATCAGTCAGTTTGGAAGGGAACAGCGGACCATATTTGCAATATGCCTATGTTAGGGCCACTAGCATACTGTCAAAGGCCGCCTCGACTGATCGTCCTGCAGAAAGTTTACAGGCAGACGAACGACAGCTGTTGTTAAAAATTAGCGAGTTCCAGGAAGTTCTGACTGCAGCAATCAGCGAGTTATTGCCACACCATATCTGTACCTATTTATACGAATTGGCTCAAACTTTTAATCATTTTTATGAAAGAAATCGGGTTATTGGCAATGACCGTGAAGCAATTCGCGTGCAGCTAGTCCGTGGTTATGCACAAACGTTAAAAAACGGACTCGAGATACTGGGAATACCAATAATTGAAAAAATGTAATTATTAAGTTGAATATCTAACAGTTTAATTGCGAATTAGTAATTAAAGTAAGTTATTAGGATTAATATGCCCAAGATTTTTAACTTATCCAAAGCAAATTCTGAAACAGCCTGGAAAAAGCAACTTACGCCTGAGCAATATGCAGTTCTTCGGCAGAAGGGGACTGAGCTGCCATTTACCGGGAAATTGCTCTATAACAAAGCCAAAGGCCAGTATGTTTGTGCAGCCTGTGGGCAGGTTTTGTTCAATTCAAATACCAAATTTGATTCACATAGCGGCTGGCCAAGTTTTTATGACGTAGTTAATCCAGGTGCCATTAAATTAGCCCAAGATGATTCGATTGGCATGAAACGAACCGAAGTACTCTGCGGCCATTGCGGCAGCCATTTAGGACATCTCTTTGAAGATGCCCCCGAACAACCAACCGGCAAACGCTACTGCATAAACTCAACAGCACTTGATTTTAAAACTGATCAAACAAACCCCAAAGGCAATAATTGAATATATTTAGAAATAGTTACTTCAAGTTTTGGGGTTCAAGGTATTTAGTGCCCCAAATCGCCATTTGTTCAAGAATTGGGATTAAATCCTTACCCTTTTTAGTAAGCGAATAAGATATACAAGGCTGATGACTTGGCTTCGAGCGCCGGACAATAATAGCTTGCTGCTCTAAGCAGTCTAAACGTTGCGACAAGGTCCGCGGATTGATCCCACGGATTGATCTTTCGAGTTCACTGAAACGTTGCGGACGTAGCGCTAAGTCACGCAAAATCAGTGCCGTCCATTTGCTGCCAATAATTGTCATGGCACAGGCGACACAGCCTTCTTTCGGCTCAATTGATGTTTTCGAAGCAGTTAATTTCATACTTTACAAAGTATAGTAACATATATATACTAATGGTTACTATAAATAGTATACCAAACATTAATTAATAGGAGAAATTATATGTCCCATTATAACGAGGTTGCCGATGAAGCAACCATTAAAGAAACTGTTGAAGCGTTAACGACCAATAATATTGAAACGCAAGTCGTTGACGATTTAGCAACCGCTAAAAAAGTTGTCACTGAAATAATCCCTGATGGAGCTGAAGTCTTTACCGCTTCTTCTGTCACGCTCCAGGAAGCCGGACTGGATAAAATACTAAATGAAACTCCCTACGTATCAGTTAGAGCTAAATTCAAAGATTTATATAATCAACCCGATAAAGCGATTGAAATGCGCCGACTCGGTTCGGCAGCCGAATATGCTATCGGTAGCGTACATGCCGTTACCAAAGACGGCCAATTAATGATTGCTTCAGCTACCGGTAGCCAAATTCCGAACGAAGTCTATGGCGCAAATCACGTGATTTTTGTCGTCGGCGCCCAAAAAATAGTCACTGACATCAATGACGGTTTGGAAAGAATCAAACAACATTCTGTCCCGCTTGAAAATGAACGGGCTAAAAAAGCTTATGGAGTAAGTACCTCGTTTAATAAATTACTGATTATCTTTCGCGAAAACCCAGGTCGCGTCAAGGTAATAATTGTTAGACAAAATGTCGGTTATTAAACTATATTTTTAGGATCTAACAAACAAGCTTTTTTACTTCAGCTGGCCAATGCCTATAATTAGGTTGTTATCAATGCTAAATTAATGGGATGAAAATGAGGTTTAGGCTATGACGATGGAGCAATACGATAAAAACCAATTGCCGTCTAAATTACTTTGGGTAGATTTAGAAATGACCGGACTTGACCCAGTCAAGGACGTTATTTTAGAAATTAGTGCCATTATAACTGATTTTAATTTCGAAAAATTAGCTGATTATGAGGCGGTAATTCACCAAAGCGAAAAAGCTTTGGCCCGCATGACTGATTGGCCAGCACAACAGCATAAAATCAGCGGCTTAACTGAAAAGGTACGACAACACGGCCGACCGGAAGCTGAGGTTCAGCATGAGGTGGCCGATTTAATCCGGTCTAACTTTGGTTCAGAACCGGCCGTTTTAGCTGGTAATTCCATCCATTTCGACAGGATGTTTATCCGTCAATGGTGGCCGGAAGTCGAATCACTGCTGCATTACCGGATGCTCGATGTCAGCAGCTTTAAAGTACTAATGCAAGGTAAATACAACTTGTCATTTGCCAAAAAGGAAGTTCATCGAGCTAAAGCTGATATTGAAGCTTCGATCGACGAGCTCAAGTATTATCTGGATTGGTTACACCATGGATCATCAAACGGTTGAGACGTTTCTATTGAGTCTGCCTAATGCCAAGCTAGAATATCCATTTGGCGAAGAAGTGGCTGTATATAAGGTTAAAGATAAAATGTTCGCTTTAATTCAAGAGGGTAGTCAACCACTAAGAATAAGTTTAAAGTGCGACCCTAATTTAGCTAATATATTGCGTGATAAATATGAAACTGTTATGCCGGGTTATCATTTGAATAAAAAAAATTGGAATACGATCATTTTGACTGGCCAGTTAGACTGGGAAGAAGTCCAAGGTTTAATCAGGCATAGTTACCAACTGGTTACCTCTTAGTTAGCGAAAATACTCCATAAAAGTATTAGCGGTTTCAGGTTTAAAGATGTTATTAGCGTACAATGAAAACTATGGATGCGGTTGAGGATATTAAAGCTCGTTTAAGCATAGAAGATGTTGTTGGCGAATACGTCCAGCTGAAAAGGTCAGGTCGAAATTGGCGTGGCCTAAGTCCGTTCACAAACGAAAAAACCCCCAGTTTTATGGTTAGCCCGGAAAAACAAATCTGGCACGATTTTAGTTCGGGTAAGGGTGGTAACATGTTTAGTTTTGTCATGGAGATGGAAGGATTGGACTTTCGTGGTGCCCTTGAACAATTAGCCCGAAAAGCCGGCGTCGATCTTGAGCAATACCAAACTTCATCCCAGTTTTTAAATCGTAGCCAGCAAAAGCAACGAGTCTACGATTTACTTGAATTAGCGGCCAAATTCTATCAAGTTCAATTCAGCCAGAACAAAATTGCGCTGGAGTATGTTTTAAAACAACGTGGCTATACGAAGGTCACAGCTCTGGAGTGGCAATTGGGTTATGCGCCGGTAAACGGCAGTGCCCTCACAGCTTTCCTTCGTTCTAGAAAATTTACAGACGAAGAGATGCGAGCAGCCGGAATTAGTATCGGCCGGTCAAACCGGCTTAGCGACATGTTCCGTGGGCGGTTGATGATTCCGTTAGCCGATTCGCAAGGACGTATAATTGGTTTCACGGCGCGCATCCTAAATGATGATCCGAAACAACCTAAATACATTAATACACCCCGGACTATCGTTTACGACAAGAGCCGACATGTATTTGGCCTTCATCGCGCCAAAGAGGATATTCGCTTAGCTCATTATGCAGTTGTGGTTGAAGGTAATTTGGACGTAATCGCCAGCCATCAAGCTGGTGTTCGACAAACAGTAGCAGTTGCCGGAACGGCTTTAACTGAACAACATTTAAAAGGATTAGTTCATTTTACTGAAGATATAAGGCTATGTTTTGATGCCGATAAAGCGGGCATAGCCGCCACCGAAAGGGTAATCCCGATCGCCAGTAAAGTTGGTATTAATCTGAGTATGATTACTCTGCCCAGCGGTAAAGACCCCGACGAACTGGTTAAAAAAAGCCCACAGGACTGGGAAAAGACTATTGAACAACCAACTTATGCACTTGATTGGTTAATCGCTCGTTATCAACAATCGCTTGATCTTAGTTCGGCGGTCGGTAAACGCCAATTCAGTAATATTATTATGAATGTTGTCAGGGAACTCGATGACCAGGTTGAGCAAGAACATTACGTTGGTATAATCGCTACTTTAATTGGTGTTAGCCGAGAAGCGCTGCAATCTAAACTTCAACCCGCGACAGCTCAGCGACTTAAATCCCACAATTCGCAACCGGCTGACATGGACAAAAACCTCGTTGAAATAAAAAAAGTCCAAGATCACTTCTTGTCAATAATGCTTGTCAAAGCGGAATTACGAAATTATCTGACGATTATTTCATCAGTCATGTTGCCCGATGCAACGGCTCGAGTTTTATTGAATTATTTGAAAACCAAAACCGATTTTACCGGTGATCCACTCACCCAGCCAAGATTGCATCAGATAGCCGATTATGTTAAAATTTTAATGTTACAGTATGAGGCCTTATACCAGGATTTAGATTTAATTGAATTGCGCTATGAAGCGGCACGACTACAAACTCGGTTAGTCGAGTACTATGTCAAATCAGAAAAGCGTCAATTAGCGTCTCAACTCCAAACGGCCGATGAAGCTATTACGACAAAATTATTAGAACAAGCCAGAAAGTTGGACTCACTATTAAAAAAAGTAAGAGAGGTATAGCAAAAATGGCAGATGCCGCTAAGTTATTTAACGACAATCGAGCTCATGCCAAACTTGAGCTGATTAAAGAAAAATTAGTTGAAAAAGCCAAAACCGAAGGTAGAATTGACCAGCGGGAGATTTTAAACGCCATACCGGATAAACCGGAGAATGTTGAAGTCCTAGATAGTTTATATACCGAACTAGCTGATTTAAATGTTGACATTGTCGCTACCGAGCCGACAGTTGAAGAATTTACCGATGAGTGGCCGGTTGAAGAAGCCGAAGAAGTTTTAATTGATGACCATACCTATCTTGACGATATTGCCGATGACTCAGTTAGATTGTTTTTAAGAGAAATTGGCCAGATTCCACTGCTATCAGCCGAGGAAGAATTAGCTCTAGCTAAACAAGTAGTGGCCGGCGACAAGGATGCTAAGGATAAAATGGCTGTTGCTAACTTGCGGTTAGTAGTCTCGATTGCTAAACGCTATGTTGGTCGTGGCCTTGACCTATTGGATCTGATTCAAGAGGGTAACACCGGCTTATTGCGGGCTGTTGAAAAATTTGATCCGGACAAAGGTTTTAAATTCTCGACTTATGCCACTTGGTGGATTAGGCAGGCTATTACCCGGGCGATTGCCGACCAAGCCCGCACAATTCGAATCCCCGTCCATATGGTTGAAA
>JBEKIY010000005.1:0-18139 GCA_050011495.1 Saccharimonadales bacterium (SeqCode)
TTGCTTACGAGCAACTTTGTGCTTCGACATAAGTTTTTTCTTGTATGCTTTGTCAAGCTCGCTTTGTGCTTTCCGTTGGGCGGTCACGGTTGCTGCTTTGGCCCCACTAAGTGATCGCTGGAATGTTTTTAAGGCCCGATTAAGCGACCGTTTGGATCGACTGTTGCGCACTGCTGCCCGTTGGGCAGTTCGAACGCGTTTTTTGGCTGATTTAATGATAGGCATTTAAAAAACCCTTCAGTTATATTGCTTTATAAAACAACTATACCTGGGGAGGGAACAGTTTGTAAAGAAATTTGCAGTATATTAATCTGTTAAAAAACCAAACAAAATTATCGACACGCTTAATCTTTCATGGTATTATTTAGTCCAATAGGCTATAAAATAAAAACATGGATAATCCCAGACAGCAGGTAATCGAACGTTTGAAACAAGCCAGTAATGTACTGGTTACGGTTAGTAATAACCCGTCAGTTGATCAGTTAGCTGCTTGTATCGGATTAGCATTGATGTTGAATAAAATGGGCAAGCACGGTACTGCCGTATTCAGCGGTGAAGTGCCTTCTACAATTGAATTTTTACAACCGGAAAAAACAATTGAGAAAAATACTGATAGCTTGCGAGACTTTATAATTGCTCTCGATAAATCCAAAGCCGATAAATTACGCTATAAAGTCGAAGACCGAGTTGTCAAAATATTTATTACGCCATACCGGACGACCTTAAGCGAAAAAGACCTAGAGTTTAGCCAGGGCGACTTTAATGTTGATTTAGTCGTTGGTTTAGGTGTCCACCAGCAAAGTGAACTCGATCAAGCCATAACCTCCCATGGCCGGATACTGCACGATGCGACTGTAATTTGTATAAACAATACGCCCAATGGTGATTTGGGAAATATAAATTGGATGGATTCGACTGTTGGTAGTTTGTGTGAATTGGTCGTCCAACTTGGCCAGGAATTAAGCCAAAACATATTTGATAAGCAAATAGCCACAGCATTACTAACCGGGATCGTAGCAGCAACCGATCGTTTCAGTAACGATAAAACAACTCCGCAAACTATGAGCGCCAGCGCTAAGCTTATGGAGGCAGGCGCTAATCAACAATTAGTTTCAACCCAGTTGGAAATCCAACCGGTCATTCCACCAGCGCCCCCAGTTGAACAGGCTTCACCAACGCCAATCCCACCTGTCACAAGTACACAGCCACCGGTTAACGACGGCACATTGTCAGTTGACCATAATCAACCAACCGATGTCCCTCAGCCACCGGCCACCCAACCGTCCGCCGGACAGATTCACATTGATAACGAAGGTTTGATACATGATATTGACGCCAAGCCCGAGTTGCCGGAAACAGAGGTTAGCACGGCAGACACGGCCGTCGAAAACATCGAATCCACATTGCCGTCGGACGACAACCAAAATATGTCAGCTAGTGGCGTACCGGCTTATACATCAAATACGCCTGCCATGAATAATTTATTTGCTGCATCAACGTTTGATAACTTATCAACTCCTACCGCCAATCCGGCACCAGCCGAACCAATGCCACAGCTTAATCTTCCGCCTGTCGATACTAACCCTGTTCCCCAGAGTACATTGCCGGAAAATGATGCTACGAGTAAGCCGCCAGTAGCGACAATTCCCGACGAAACTCTGGAACAACTGGAAGAAGACGTCCAAAGCCCACATCTTCGTCAGGCACCGATTAATTTAACAACTCCGTCAACTACACCGGTTGCCACACCAACTGCTCAAATATCATCATTACCGGACATTGAAGCCGCTCGCAGTGCGGTTAAAGAGGCCGTCAACAGTCAACCCAGTCCACAACTTGAACCAATCGCCGCTTTAAATGCTCAGACTGCCTTTGACAATATTCAAGGGACACAAACTGTTACGCCGACTATGCCGGCAAATGAGAACCCGTCACCAGGCCAAAATCCGCCGCTGGCACCGTTAGATTTTCCATTGCCGACTCAACCAGTAATGCCTACAGCTATTAGCAATTATATTGAAGCTCCCAGCGCACCAGCTGCTCCACCAGTACCGCCACCAATGACTTATTTACCACCAGCCATGGCTCCGCCGACCGAAGGACCTAATTCTATACCAGATATTCCACTTTAGTAAGTTAGTATTCCACTAAAATTAAGGTAAGATGACTTTAATGAATGGTATTTTATTGATTGATAAACCAATTGGCTGGACAAGCTTTGATGTGGTCAATAAAATACGGACAATTATTGAAGCGGCTGAGATAGTAAATGGCCGAAAAAAAAGATATCCGGTCGGTCATAGCGGGACGCTTGATCCGCTGGCGACCGGATTGTTAATTATCTTAATCGGCTCAGCCACCAAACAATCGGCCGTAATTGGTAAATTTGATAAAACTTATCAAGCGACAATGAAACTGGGATTTACTAGTACTACGGGTGATGAAGAAGGCGATAAAACACTTCAATCCAGCTTCCAACCACCAGTTGAACAGATTAACTATGTTCTAAAGCGCTTTTTAGGCCCGATTGAGCAACTGCCACCGACTTACTCGGCGATAAAGATAAAAGGCCAACCGGCTTACCGTTTAGCTCGGAAAGGTCTGCCTGTTCAGCTGAAACCGCGTCTAGTACAGATCAATTCATTACAATTAGAAAGTTATCATTATCCATTAGTTAAATTGTCGGCAAGTGTCAGCAGCGGCACTTATATCCGATCATTAGTAGAAGATATAGGGAAAGCCCTATCAACCGGTGCCTATACGGTCGAACTTAGGCGGATCAGCATTGGTCAGCACCAAGTGAGTCAGGCGGCCAGTCCGCAAGACCTGACTTTTAGCGATATTTCTCGGCGGTTGATTGGACTGTAATGTGGCAACAATCAATTTAATAGTTGCATCTAAGAAGCAAATCTGTTATAATCCCCGTTAGCGTGGTCAAAAAACAAGTGGTGACAAAAGATCTACAGAGTCATAAAACCGACACTGGCAGCAGTCCTGTTCAGGTAGGTATTATGACGAAACGAATTGAGACTCTTGCTGGGCATATGAAGACTAATAAAAAAGACTTTGCCGCTCAGAGAGGTCTATTACAATTAGTTGGTAAACGACGCCGTCTGTTACGCTATATTGCCCAGAAAGATAGCCAGTCATATCTGGATTTGATTAAGAAACTAGGCATTCGTCGTTAGATACACCTCTTTATATTCTTAAAAAGTCAATTTGCATTATTATTCTGCCAGAAACCGTTAAGAATTAAAGACGCGTAACTACCTTTTTTAGATTTCTATGTTTACAAATAAATTAATTAATAATCGGCTACATACGGGACAGAGCACAGTTATACGGCAATAACGTATACCTGAACCCTGGGCCGTAAAGTGCCAAGAAAGGATAATAATGGGACAAACTATAAATCCATTTGGAAAGAAAATAATTAGCGTAGAGACAGACTATTGCGGTAAACCGCTTAGCCTAGAAGTTGGACGGGTCGGCTTTAGGACGACCGCTAGCGTAACTGCCCGTTACGGCGATACAGTTATTTTTGCTTCTGCAATGGTAAGCGAACAACCAATAGCTGGTTTTGACTACTTTCCACTAAGCATTGATTATGAAGAAAAAATGTATGCAGCCGGTAAAATCAGCGGCAGCCGTTTTGTCAAACGTGAAACCAGACCAAGCGATGACGCGGTACTAGTTGGTCGATTGATTGATCGACCGATTCGACCGCTCTGGCCGAAAGGTTACCGCCATGAAGTGCAGGGTATCGCGACAGTTTTAAGTATGGACCCCAATTTTCGGCCAGACGCCATTGCCATGATTGCCGTGAGCGCCGCCTTTATGCTAACTGGGGCCCCTTTTGAAGGCCCAGTCGCCGGAGTTAGGTTGGGTCTCGTAGACGGTAAATTAATACCGTTTGCTTCACCGCAGCAATTAGCTGATGGCGATCTTGATTTATTTGTCGCCGGGACTGAAAAAGCTATTATGATGGTTGAAGCCGGGGCTAACGAAGTAAATGAAGAACAAATTATTAAAGCCCTAAAATTAGCAGCTGAAATAATCAAACCAGCCATTGATCTGCAAAAAAAGCTGATTGAAAAAGTTGGCGTGGAACAGCAAGTATATAACTTGAGTTTACCAAGTGAAGATATTCAGAAACAAGTCGATGCCTGGTTGAAGGGTAAATTAGGCAAAAACATTAGAGATCAGTATCCTATTAGACACGAAAAAATGCGTTTATTGCGCGATGAAATGATGCTGCACTTCAGCAATGAACTTGGCGAAGATACCTTTAACGGTTTGAGCCAAGCCTATGAAGACGCCTGGTCACATACTGTTAACCAGGATGTGCGCGAGGGTATTATTAAGGACAATATTCGGCCTGACGGGCGGAAATTAACTGAGATTAGGCCATTAAGCTCAGAAGTTGGTTTTTTGCCGCGCGCCCATGGCTCCAGTTTGTTTACTCGTGGTATGACCCAAGCACTAAATATTGTGACATTAGCTCCCTTAAGTTACTCGTTATTAATAGATACAATGGAAAAAAATGCCGAGAAACACTATTTCCATTACTATAATGCACCCGGCTACACGACTGGTGATATCCGACGCTTAAGTGGTCCTGGCCGGCGCGAAATAGGGCATTCAGCCTTAGCCGAACGGGCTCTCCAGTCGGTTTTGCCTTCAGAAACAGAATTCCCATACGCCATCCGATCAGTAACCGAAATCATGAGTCAACATGGCAGCACATCGATGGCGGCGACTTGTTCAAGTTGTCTGGCGCTGATGGATGCTGGAGTGCCGTTAAAGCGCCCGGTCAGCGGTATTGCTATGGGGTTAATGCTTGAAGGCAACAAGTCCTTTATATTAAGCGATATTGCTGATGCCGAAGATTTTGCCGGCGATATGGATTTTAAAGTTACCGGCACAACCGAAGGCATAACTGCCTTGCAGATGGACATGAAAGTACATGGTCTATCCGTTGATGTGCTTAAGGATGCTCTCTTGCAAGCTAATGAAGGGCGAGCTTTTATACTAAAGCACATGCTAACTACTTTAGCTGCGCCTCGCCAAGAACTTAGTCCTTATGCTCCGCGGGTTGAATCAATAAGTATTAATCCGGATAAAATTCGTGAAGTTATCGGCAAGGGCGGTGAAATGATCAATAAGATCATTGCCGAGACTGGCGCGGAAATCGATATTAAAGACGATGGCACAGTATTTATCGCTAGCCCTGATAAACAATCAATTGAAAGCGCTATTCAGTTTATCCGAAGCTTAACAGCCGAACCGGAAGTCGGCCGCATTTACTATGATTGCCGAGTAGTCAGCGTTCTTGATTTTGGGGCTTTCGTCGAAATATTGCCAGGTAAAGAGGGTTTGGTTCATGTCAGTGAAATGAGCGAACAAAGAGTTGATAAACCAAGCGATGTTGTCCATGAAGGCGATCGGATAACTGTGAAATTGGTAGCCATTGACGATCGTGGTCGCTTACAACTGAGCATGAAAGCCGTCACTCGTGAATTACGCGACAAGGAACAACGAAACGATGGTAAAAAAGACGCCTAACAAAGATTGGTTAAAGTATCCAGGATGGCAATTACTACTTAGTATTGTCAGTCTTGGTATTTCTTATCTACTATTGTCACGCGCATTTGATACCGGCAGTTGGTGGGAATATCTTGGTGCTTTAGTCTTCCTGATATTGTCCATTAATCGATTAATAAACACTATTAAATTAAGTCATAAACGTGAATAAACCATCCAAGCAACAGCAGCTAGATAATATAAAAGCCGCCATAATAGCAGACAAGGTTTGCCCGGAATTGGCTAAAACCGCCACTCAATTAGTATTTGCCAGTGGTAATCCGGACGCTGATATCGTATTTATAGGTGAAGCACCCGGTAAAAACGAAGACTTACAAGGAATACCGTTTGTTGGAGCCGCGGGTAAGTTTTTAGACCAGATGTTGGCTATAATCGACCTTAAACGGCAAGATATCTATATCACTAACATTGTCAAATATCGACCGCCAGCTAATCGTGACCCGTACCCAGATGAAAAGGCCGCTTTCTTACCCTACCTGGAAGAGCAACTTGCAGTCATCCAACCAAAACTAGTCATCACCCTTGGCCGGCACAGTCTTAACTGCTTTTTACCGCAACTGCAAATCAGCCAATGCCATGGTCAACCCAAGCGCTACCATAATCGAGTATACCTACCATTATTCCATCCGGCTGCAGCCTTATATAACGGTGCTATGCGCCAAACTTTGATCGATGATTTTAATACAATCCCATCGATCATCAAACTTATAAAATAATTTTGAATTATCCATTTATTAACTTAAAAGAAAGGTAAAAACATGGATCAAGATACACCAAACAATAAAACTAACAACGGGGAACTCCCCAAACTGAAACTAAACAGATCGAATAGTCGCGGCACATCGCGTGGCGAAGCAATTCGCGCTCAAAGACGAAGTCAAGAAGATGCCCAACGCCTAACGGATCAATATGCTCCGGCAACCGTTAACGGTACAGCTAATCAGCCGCGTCGGGCCAATGTGATTGTAGATAACTCACAAAAATTACGCCTGACTTTTTTAGGTGGGCAAGAAGCAATCGGCGAAAAAAATATGCAGATTTTGGAATGGCAAAATGACGCTATTATCCTAGACTGCGGTAATGACTTAGGAGTTGAATTGCCTGGCATTAACTACACAATTGCCGATCCCACCTACCTGGAAAGCATTAAACATAAAATTCGAGGTTACATCATTAGCCATGGTCACTTAGATCATGTCGGTGGCCTGCGCCACATTGTGCCAAAATATCCGGCACCGATTTATGGTTCACGCTTTACTATTGGTGTCATTGAAAAAACTTTTGAAGATGCCAATGATGAAACTGGACTAGATTTTAAACCACAGACGGTAATTATGAATATGGATAATCACGAACGTCTTAAATTAGGCGTTTTTACCATTGAATTAGTTCGAATTACTCACTCCGTGCCTGAATCTAGCAGTATGGTTGTCGATACACCGATTGGCCGGATTATTAACACTGGTGACTGGCGATTAGACCCGGAACCACTTGACGAGAAACCGACTGATGCCGCCCGCTTGGCTGAATTGGGTAAAGAGGGAGTACTGCTATTGATGAGCGATAGCTGTAATACACAATTACCTGGTCGGACACCGACTGAGCATAGTCTCCAAGCAAGCTTCCATGACATTATCGGCCGAGCCGAAGGCAGAGTCTTTGTCGCCATTTTCTCTAGTAATATGAACCGAGTACAAATGATCGTTAACGCAGCTGTTGCCGCTAATCGTCGGGTAGCCCTGGATGGCCGCAGTATGATGAGTTATGCCGAAATTGCCGTCCGCCAGGGAATCCTAAAAATCCCTAAAGGCACAGTAACCGCTATGCGCGACGTAGTCACACTGCCAGACAACCAAGTACTAGTAGTTTGTACTGGCGGGCAAGGTGAACCAGGCGCTGCCCTGCAGCGAATGGCCACCGGCGAGCATAAACATATTAAACTTCATGAAGGGGACACCGTAGTTGTTAGTTCGACGCCGATTCCCGGTAATGAAGTTCGCTATGAAGAAATCGGCAACGATCTAATCTTGAAAGGAGTTCATCTCTATCGCCATCCGACACATGAAGTTGACGGTAGTGGCCCGCTGCATGTCTCCGGCCATGCCCGTCGTGACGAATACCGAGAGATTCTGCATATTATCAAACCGAAATTTTTCCTGCCGATTTATGCCGGAGCATTGCATCGGAAGTACTACATCGAAATGGCAGTTGAAGAAGGCTGGTCCAGACAGAATATCATCCAAGCTAATAATGGTGACAGTTTCCTGTTGACGGCCGATAAATGGGAAGCCGCTGGCCAAGTGCCATTTGGCAGTTTATTAGTCGACCAAACTGGGGCAATTGTTAACAGCGTAGTTGTTAAAGATCGAGTATTACTCAGCGAAGGCGGCTTAGTTACTGTTGTGCTTACTATCGATAAAAAAACTGGCGCATTACTAACGAGCCCGGACATTATCAGTCGCGGCTTTATCTATATGCGTGACAACGAAGAATTAATGAATGGCTTACGTCAAGAATTAAGACGAGCCGTAGCGCAACGATTTAAGCGGATTGATCTTGACCGATTTAAATTGGAGCTAAAAGATCATTTGACGCACTATTTGTTTGACAACACCCAACAGAGTCCGATAGTCATACCGGTAGTTAATGTTATCGGCGGCAAAGCTGGTGCCACTACCGTTCATGCCAACCACACTAAATCGGCCGAAGATATTGCACTTGAGCAAGAAAAACGCTTTCGCGATATGCGGGCTCGTTTACTGAGCCAAGATGCCAGAGTTGATTAGTTTAAGCAACAAACTGTCTTTCATGGCAGCTGAATAAGTGAATATATGATAGAATAACCTTGTTATGCCCAAAAAGAAAAAGCAAACAAAGGGTAATCGAAATACTCATTCAGTCACCACTGAACAATCAGCCTTTTGGTCATTAGCCGGTGGCATCAGCTTGATCGTGGTAGCCTTGCTACTGCTATTTGGTGGTTTTAATACCGGCGGACCATTGCCGAAAGATTTATTCCACGGTGCTTATTGGGCTTTAGGCTGGGCGGCTTACATTACCCCTGTGGCACTAATTTATTGGGGTGTCTACAAGTTTATTAGTGAAGATAGACGGATCCCGCTTGATAAATTAGTCAGCATGTTAGCGGTTTTACTGTTTAGCTCAAGTTTTTTCTTTACCAGCATGGTATCACACAATGTTAAAGGTGTTCTTGTGGGCGGACATGGCGGTAATGTTGGTAGAGTAATTGGCGAAGCCGTACTACGGGTACTTGATCGTTTCCCGTCATCGCTCATTTTCTTAGTACTGATAGTTTTTGCTATCTTTTTTGCCTTTGGTATCTCACCTAAAATAATCCTTAAATTAGGTCGGTTGTTCCATAATGATACGGAAGATACAGATCTAGCGGATCTTAAGTCCAAAGCCGAAAGTACCAGTTTCAAATTAAATGAAGGCGTGCCAGTTGAACACCACCCGCTTGGCGAACGAGTACCGCAAAATTCGCTTCGCAATACAGCCCAAAAAGTTGCTGGTCCCGAAAGCCGGGATGCGTTAACTTTGGCCAATGATCCAGATTGGAAATTCCCATCAGTCGATCTTTTAATTCAAAAACAAGATAAAGCTGACGCTGGGAATGTCGAGGCCAATGCTCGGATTATTCGGGAAACCCTGGCTAATTTTAATATCGACGTTGCCATGGAAGGCGCCAATATTGGACCAAGGGTCACCCAATATACTCTGAAACCATCGCATGGTGTCAAACTAACTAAGATCACTGCGCTTGAGAATAACTTGGCGTTAGATCTAGCGGCTAGTAACATTCGCATTGAGGCTCCTATCCCAGGCAAACGGGCAGTTGGCATAGAAGTACCAAACGTTAAGCCAGCCATGGTCAGAATCAGTTCGTTGCTCCAATCCCGCGAATGGGCTGAATTAACTAGCCCGTTGGCTATTACTATCGGCAAGGATATCGTCGGTTCACCAGTAGTAGCTTCGCTTGACCGAATGCCGCATATTTTGATTGCCGGCCAAACTGGTTCCGGTAAGTCAATCATGATTAACTCCATTATCACTAGTCTGCTTTATCGGAATACCCCATCGGAGCTTAAATTTATTCTGGTTGATCCGAAGCGGGTTGAACTAGCGCCCTATAACGATATACCGCACTTATTAACACCGGTGATTACTGAACCGGAGAAGTGCATTAGCGCCCTCAAGTGGGCGGTTGCTGAAATGGATCGGCGATATAAAGAATTAGCGGCTGGCGGTACCCGAAATATTGCTGAGTATAATCGCCAAAACAGTGATACGCACATGCCATATATTGTGATTGTAATTGATGAACTAGCTGATCTTATGATGATGGCGGCGCGTGACGTTGAGTCGTTGGTTGTCCGAATAGCCCAAAAAGCCCGGGCAGTTGGTATCCACTTAGTATTGGCAACCCAACGTCCGAGTGTTGATGTCATTACTGGCTTGATTAAAGCCAATATACCGGCCCGAGTAGCATTTACGACTACCAGTCAGGTCGATTCGCGAACCATAATTGACCAGATTGGTGCAGAAAAATTACTTAGCCTAGGAGATATGCTATTTTTGACTGCCGAAATGCCCAAACCGAAACGGTTGCAGGGAGCATTCATTAGCGATGAAGAAACCGCTAAAATTACCGATTTTATCCGTATGCAGCGTCCACCGCAATATGACCCGGATATTATTAGTCAGCCGGTTCAATTAAACGGTAAGGGAGGAATAGTGGCTGATTATGGTAGTGATGTTGACGATGATCTGTGGCGTGATGCGGTTCATGTAGTACTTGAAGCTCGGAAAGCCAGCACTAGTTTACTGCAGCGACGGTTAAGAATCGGCTATGGCCGGGCGGCCCGATTAATTGAGACCATGGAAGAACAGGGCATTGTCAGTCCAGCCGACGGATCAAGACCAAGGGAAGTACTTGTCAGTAGTATGGACGAAGTTTTTTCTGGTGACGTTAATATGCTTCACGATGAAGAAATAAATAAAAATTCCGATCAAGAATTCGAGTAATATTAGTCAATCAAATCATTTATCGGAAAATACGATTGAGATTTTGAAGTAAAAGTTGTTGCTTAATTATTAAAAATATTTTTAACTATATATATGTTAACTGCCAAAAATTTAGGTTTTGAATACGACAATAGGCCTGTTTTCTCTGGGATTGATTTGTCAATAAATAGTGGCGAAAAAGTCGGCATTGTCGGCCCTAACGGCTGCGGTAAAAGTACGTTATTAAAAGTATTAGCTGGCGTATTACAGCCTACTGAAGGTGAAATATTATCAACGGGGATAGAAGTTGGTTACATGCCGCAACAATTAGATGAATGGGTCGAATTTAGGGTAGAAGAATTTTTAAAGAAAGTTACCGGTGTTGAATCTGCCTTTAGTGATCTTGATCAAAGCGCACAAGAAATATCGTCGGGTTCGAATGATCAAACATTATTAATTTATCAAGCGGCGTTAGATCGTGTAGAAAAACTTGGTAATAACTTTGAGAATAAAATCAAAACTGCGTTAAGAAAAGCCGGCATTGATAATATTGATACCGATACATACATTAGTGATTTATCGGGCGGTCAGCGAACTAGACTAGCTATGGCAGCTACTTTCGCGTCTAACCAAGACGTAGTACTCCTTGATGAACCCACAAATAATCTAGATAAAGAGGGAATCATTGTATTGGAAAGATATATTAAAGAAGCCAGAGCATCTTTTGTGGTTGCTTCAAATGACAGAAGATTTCTCAGAAATTCTATCTCGACAATTATTGAAATGGCTGAAACTGGCGGAATCAATAGATTCGCCCTTGGCTATGACGAATATGTAGTTGCCAGAGAAGTTGCAAGGCAAGCTGCCGTTAAACGTTATGAAAAACATGAAAAGGAAGTCAGACGTTTAAGATTAATGGCCAGAAGTGCAATACAAAGAGCAAATGGCGCTGAAAGGTCACGAACTAAATCGGATAGTGATAAGTTAAGTCATAATTATTCTGCTGGAAGAGCTCAATCATCTGCCTCTAAAGCTGCGAAAGCAACTAAAAGCCGGCTAGATCATTTGGCTACCAGGAGACCAGATAACCCAAGCAAAAAATCGAATGTAAATTTTAGAATTCATGAAGCAGAAACAGCTGGAGAATTTAGAACAGCTATTTCGATGCAAGATTTAATGATCAAATACCCGGAATCCGATAGATTGTTCGGGCCGTATAATCTTAATATCCAAAATGGAGAAAGAGTATTATTATCAGGTCCCAACGGTGTTGGTAAAACCACTTTAATAAGATCTATATTCAATTCAGGAATGATTAAATCCGGTCAATGTACTATTGCTAGGAATTGCGCAATTGGCTATATTGACCAAAGTCACATTTTGCCAGAAATGGTCGCTAAACCGGTTGATAATATCATGCAATTATGTTTAGGGATCGATCGATCGGCAGCTACCAACCTTTTAGTTAAGTTTAATATTCCCAGAAGTTCATTTGATACGCCAGTTGGACAAATGAGTCCGGGCGAACGATCGAAAATTTTATTAGCCGCTGTTACTTATAGTAAACCCGATCTATTGGTATTAGATGAGCCAACAAACTATTTAGATATTCCAACAATTGAAGGTGTTGAAATTGCATTAAGAGAATTCCCTGGAACGATGCTAATTGTCTCGCATGATCGAGACTTCATCGAGGCCATTGGTGTTGATCGGGAGATTAAGTTGAAATCTAATATAATCTCACCATATATTCAATAAATTAGCATTTTTGTAATATAATCATTCAAGGGTATTAATAACGATTAGTAGGGAGGTTATCAAATGGGGGGAATTAATTGCAATACACCACCGAGTTCAATGGGTATTATCCCTAAAGAAATAATGGCGGAGTACATTAATCAATTAGCAGAATACTCAAACTTTCTTTTTAGGGGCATAAGTATGTTTTACGCCGCCAATGCCAATATTGAGCAAGAAATTATAAATAAAGGACCAAAAACTGTTAACTTACTCCCAGTATTAAGTGATATGAGGGATGCAGCTTCAACATTGCAAAGTGCAAGAACAAGTTTAGGTTCAGTTCAATCACTTTGGGCTGAAATTACTGAAGGCAGGATAACAAGAAAACCTGATTTTCTCAAACAACTAATTAATCTTTCTGAAACCGCACAACAAATAGACAATGCCAGAATTTGTCTATCGGCATTATATTCTGTTCAAGATCTACAAGCGAAAATTTGGTCTCAGCCAACAATTACAAATGCCATGGCAACTGCTGCTAAATCAATGACAGCACTAACATCATGGCAGATTGCTTTTGCAGAGCAACAAAAGAGCGTTGAATTGCTTGCGACGGTTGCCTAAATAGCGAGGAAGAGGTGTTGAAAACTATTCACCTCAAATCTGCAATAAGTCTAAATAGGAATAATTCAATTGAATTTAGTGCTTATTCTGATCCTTTCATAACTTTAAGGATCCCATTAAAGCCAGCAATATTTCGACCAGCTGCAACTGGCCTTAAATATGATGATGTAAAGCTAAGAGTAAACATGGAATTGCTTGAAGTATTGGCATCGAAATTTTGTCAAAAGGGATATATTAGCTGTGCTGCACATTACGATAAGGATTTAGCTGTCATTAATGCCAGAAACGAGGCCATTGAAAGAATCTCCTTAGCTGCCTGGTGGGCGCTTAGAAGGCCCAGTCTCAGACAAATAAAGAGCAATTATTTAACTGATTTTATTACGAATGATAATGATTTTTCGGCTGTGATTGGATTAATCCCTTCTGAATTTAGTTCAGGGAATACAGTCATCTGTATTATTAAAAATGAAAATAAATATCCTTATTCAGTGTTAGGTTGTGCTCATGATATTAGTCTTGATAAGGCAACCAACAAAGCTATTTTTGAAGCTATTCAATCTTGGATCGGGAGTATTTGGTATAAGGTAAATTCACCAAAGAATTTACCTGCTTGGGATTTAAAAGAGTTGGAGAATAGATTTCAGGAAATTGATAGCTTATCTTTAACCACTAATTTGGTTAGGAATAATACCCAGAAAATTGATATATCAAGAGATTTAAAAACCAGACTAAAAAATACGCCACAAGGGTCTGTAGCATGGATGTACCCAAAAGTTAACACCAAATGCCAAGTTCCAAACTTACTACCAACAGTTATTAGGGGAGAAACTATTTATGTATTCACCCGTCCGAATTGGTAGTTCCGTTTTGAATAAAGCACGAAAGATTATTGTCAAAGATTTGACGATAGATATAGATTCGTTTATAATTTTAACTAATATAACTCAGCTCATGACTATTTTAATGTGCATGGGCGTTATGCTAAAGGAGATTTCAATATGAACCAATACGAAATAGCCATTTTATATGACTCTGGACTAGAGATAGACCTTGATAAGGCAACTTCAAGATTTGAAAAAATCATTGCTGATAATAAGGGGAAAATTTTAAACAGCGATAATTGGGGCGTACGTAAGTTAGCATATCGGATTAAACAACACGAAACTGCAGTTTACGTTATTTATACCGTCGATTTGACGCCCAATAGCGTCCATAAAGTAGAAAATACCTTGCACATTACAGATGAAGTTATCCGTTTCTTAATTACTAAACCCGACTTGAAAGCAATTGCCAAAGCTGACGCGGCTAAAGCTGCTAAGGCTAAACGTTTGGCGGAACAAAATTTACCTGAAGACGAACAAGTTACGGAACCAGAAATCAAAGAAGAAGATGACAACACTTAACGGTGTACAATAATTACTAATAGCAAAAGAGAGGAATTTATTATGGCAAGAAGTGTAAATCAAGTCTTTTTAATAGGCAATCTAACGCGCGATCCGGAATTAAGACAAACCCCAAACGGCCAGAATGTCTGTGGTTTCGGGTTGGCTTTAAATCGCGCTTATCGAACCCAAACTGGCGACTGGCAAGAAGCTACCGATTTTATTGATATTGTTACCTGGGGGCCATTGGCTGAAAGGGTATCACAATATTTAGCTAAAGGTCGGCGCGTATTGGTGCAGGGCCGTCTACAAAGTCGTAATTGGGAGCAGGATGGCCAAAAACGCACAAAAGTCGAAGTGGTAGCCAATGACGTTACATTCTTAGATAGTCGTGGTTTTAGTGGCGAGCAGGAACCAGAAGTTCCTCTAACTACTGAAAAAACATCAACTGAAAAATTAAAACCCGGTAAAAAAGATAAAGAAAAAGAAGTTGTCATTGAAGATATTAGCGACGAACCAATTAATCTGGATGACATACCATTTTAATAACAATTAAGGAGTAAATGTAAATGGCGAAAATTTTTAAAGAACGGACAGATGTAGCTTACTTTGACTATAAAGACGTTAAAACCTTGCAACGTTACCTAAATGTATACGGACAAATTGAAACGCGTAAGAAAACCGGCCTAACCGAAAGCCAACAGCGTCATCTAGCCAAGGCTATTAAAAGAGCCCGACATATCGCATTATTGCCATTTGTTGCTAATAGCTAATATTCTCGACTAATACCCCAAATATTTTTACGGGTAAAATCGCCGAGAATTCAAATATATATTTAAGGACTAAAGCAATGTCGTTATCAATTACAGATTTAAAAAAAGGCGTCGTCTTTCAACAGGATGGCGTGCCATACCGAGTGATAGAGTACTCTCAAAAAGTTATGGGTCGAGGCAGCTCGATTGTTTCAGTTCGCATAAAAAGTTTAGTTGACGGTAAAGTATTCGATAAAACCTTTAAAGGTAACGAGCAAATTGATACAGCTGAAATTACCAACCGCGGAATGCAATTTTTATATACTGATAGTGATAATCTTTATCTGATGGACGATGAAACTTATGATCAGCTTACAGTTAAAATTTCGCTGGTCGGTGACAGTTTAAAATTCATCAGAGAAGGCGAACATGTAACTGCTCAGTTGTTTGAAGGCCGAATAATAAATATTGATCTGGCCAAAAAAGTTCCGTTGAAAGTTACTTATACTGAGAATGTTGTTAAAGGTGATACGTCCAGTAGCGTTTTGAAAGAAGCCACCCTTGAAACCGGATTAACGGTTAAAGTACCGGCTTTTATAAAACAGGACGATGTTATTATCATAGACACTCGAACCGGTGAATATATCGAGCGAGCTAAGCACTAGGATTTATTTATCCAATGCCTAAACTTCGACTGGACCGTGCGTTGCTCAAACAGGGGTTAGCGGATACCCGACGCCAAGCTGAGGATTATATTAAGCTCGGCTACGTTAGAGTTAATGACCAAGTAAACTATAACCCTGAGACTTTTGTCCCAAGCAGTGCCAAGTTGACACTTTCGGTAAAGGAAAGTTATGTCTCAAGAGGAGCATATAAACTAGATTCCGTAGTTGATTTGCTGCAGCTATCTTTTAAGAATAAGGTTGTACTTGATGTTGGCAGTTCAGTCGGCGGTTTTACGGATTATGTCCTTAAGCATGGAGCTTCCCGAGTAATAGCTGTTGATGTTGGAACCAATCAATTACACCCGCGTTTACGATCTGATAAGCGAGTATTCTTAGCTGAACAAACCGATATTCGCGATCTCAAGTCTTTACCCGAAATTCCCGATGTTGTATTAATTGACGTAAGTTTTTTATCGCTCCGGCAGATATTGCCACACATTGCTAAACTTTGTCAGACACAAACCATTATCATAGCCTTAGCCAAACCACAATTTGAAACAATCATTGATGATCTTAAAAACGACGGCATTATTAAAAATGCACATATCCGAAGAGATATTCTAAAAGATTTTGAACAATGGGCCCGCAAATCATTTGTAGTTATTGGCAAAGCTGATTCAGCAGTTGCTGGTGCAAAGGGCAATCTGGAAAGATTTTATGTGTTAAAATGTCGCCAATCAACTATTACGCCAATTACTAGAAAAGACAAAGATTAAGTTTAGCTTTAGCTATAGATAATTTTTTAACTTATTAATATCAAGTAATGTAATACAAAATTGTTCATCACAGACCAAACCGTGGCGCTCCAAATAAGCCATTTCTCGACTGGTAGTCTCACGGCTAGAGTTAATCGAACTGGCAATATCCTGGTGTCGCAGAGGGACTTCAATTAATATGCCTTTCTCAACCTTAGTCCCAAAACGGGCGGCGGTTGTCAGCAGGAATGAAATTAAGCGTTCGCGAACCGTCCGGTATTCAAGATTTAGTATTCTTTCGGAATGCAGGCGGTACATATCAACGACTTTTTCTAATATCACTAGGCTGGCCCTTGGATGTTTTTGGAGAAATTCCAGAAATTTCTCTGGTGGTATTTGCCAAACTACGGTTGGGGCGACAGCAGTGTAAATTATATGCTGATCAATACCGGTAAATGCCCAAGTTACCGCTAGTAAATCTTCACTTTTACGAAAAATCAACAAATTTTCTTCACCAAATTTGGTAATATCATATATTTTAACAAGGCCTGATTCTATAAAGAAAATGCCTGGCGGTGTCTCGCCGGGCCGGATAATAAACTCGCCTTTTGCATAGCTGTGGCGAACACCAGCATGGAATAAGGATATTAGTTGCTGAAATTGAGTATTCTTATCGGTCATAAAAATAATTATGATCTTAATAAGTCAATACGCATAGTTCTAGAAATAAACACTTCACAAAGCACGCCTAAACATTGAAACGGAATTCAACTACGTCATCTGGCCTCATAATGTAATCTTTGCCTTCGGTACGGACCTTGCCAGCTTGACGAGCTTTTAAGATTGATCCAGCTGTAATTAAGTCATTATAGTCAACTATTTCCGCAGCAATAAAACCCCGTTCAAAATCGGTATGAATCACACCAGCCGCTTGCGGAGCAGTAGCGCCTTTTTTAACGGTCCAAGCCCGAACTTCTTTCTCGCCAGCTGTCAAAAAACTCTGCAGCCCAAGTAATTCATAAGACGCTCGAACTAAATTTATTAGGCTAGATTGAACTTGACCATAGCTAAGTAGCAGCTCTTGGGCATCAACTTCGTCTAAATCTAGTAATTCCTGCTCTAATTTAGCGCAGCTAAAAAGAACCTGTTGATTAGCTATAAGATGGCTAAGTTTATCTTTCAATGATTGATCATTCATTTGATTTTCATCAAGATTGAACAAATATATTATCGGTTTAGCAGTTATAAGTTGGAGATCGGCAATTAGTGTTTTATTTATATTAGGATTTGCCGAAACTGGTTTACCGCTATCGAGAGTTGTCTCTGCTTCTTTTAGATTGATGAATAATTGCATTAAGCTGTGGTCGGCACTGGCTTCTTTTTGTAACTTCGGTAGTCGTCGTTGGACCGTTTGTAAATCAGCTAGGACTAACTCAGTATTAATAACATCTATATCACTAGAAGGGTTAACAGCGCTATCTACGTGTATGACATTCTGATCAGTAAATACTCGGACAATCTGCACGATAGCGTTGCAAGTTCGGATATGGGCGAGAAATTGATTGCCAAGTCCTTCGCCTTGGGAAGCACCG
>JBEKIY010000006.1:0-15586 GCA_050011495.1 Saccharimonadales bacterium (SeqCode)
CCATGGGCAATGGCGTAATTGCAGGTTATCCGGTAGTTGATGTCAAAGTAGAATTATATGATGGCAGCTATCACGAAGTCGACTCATCTGAATTGGCTTTTAAAATCGCTGGCAGCATGGCCCTTAAAACTGGTGTCGAGAATTCAAAACCGGTCCTACTAGAACCGATTATGAAACTTGTAGTTGTAACACCTGAAAATTTTATGGGTGATGTAATTGGTGATATAAATTCAAAACGGGGCCGGATTGAATCAATGGACGATCTTAATGCCGGCATAAAAGAGATTGCTGCCTTTGTGCCTTTAGGTGAAATGTTTGGCTATACCACTAATCTTCGAAGTATGACACAGGGCCGGGCTAGCTCGACCATGGAACTAGCTTATTATAATGATGTACCGAACAACGTTGCTGAAACAATTATCGCTAAAAATAAGAAATAATTGGTTATATATTTTCATTTTCTTAAATAGTTGTAATTATTGTCGGATTTTTATTAGCTTACCCTTTACATATAGGGTTATATCCGTTAGAATAAGCACGTAATCTGTGTGGGCTTAATTGCTCATACTAAAAGTAATGCTAATGTAACTAGGAGTGAAGGACTAATGGCACAGACTTTTGACCGTAACAAGCCGCATGTTAATGTCGGTACAATGGGGCATGTTGATCACGGTAAAACAACACTAACCGCAGCAATTACACAAGTACTCGCTAAACGTCTACCGAGCGATATAAATAAACCAGTATCTTATGATCAGATTGACAATGCGCCCGAAGAAAAAGCGCGCGGCATTACGATTGCCACATCGCACCAAGAATACGAGAGCGAGAAGCGTCACTATGCCCACGTCGATATGCCAGGTCATGCTGACTATATTAAAAATATGATTACAGGTGCTGCTCAAATTGATGGCGCCATCTTGGTTGTCAGCGCAGCTGACGGTCCAATGCCTCAGACCAGAGAGCATGTTTTGCTGGCAAAACAAGTCGGCGTACCAACAATCTTGGTTTATATGAATAAAATGGACTTAGCCGATCCAGAACTAGTTGACCTGGTTGAAGAAGAAATCAGGGATCTTTTAGCTAAATACGAATTTGATCGGAATTGTCCAATTGTTCGCGGATCAGCCACTAAGGCGCTTGAAGGCGATAAAGAAGCCGAAGATTCTGTTATGGAGCTAGTAAAAGCCCTGGATGATTACATTCCTGAACCGAAACGCGATCTTGACAAACCATTTCTTATGCCAATTGAAGACATCTTCTCTATTAAAGGCCGTGGGACAGTTGCTACCGGTCGCGTAGAGCAAGGTGTCGTTAAAGTTAACGAAGAAGTAGAAATTGTTGGCATTCGACCAACCAAAAAGAGTGTCGTCACCGGCGTTGAAATGTTTAAGAAAAGTCTTGATCAAGGCCAAGCTGGCGATAACGTTGGGATTTTGCTTCGCGGCATTGAACGCGATGACATTGAACGCGGTCAGGTATTAGCTAAGCCGGGTTCAATCACGCCCCACACCGAATTTGACTCGGAAGTCTATATTTTAACCAAAGAAGAGGGCGGCAGACACACACCGTTCTTCAAGGGCTACAAACCGCAATTTTACTTTAGAACCACTGATGTTACTGGTGAAGTCGAACTACCTGAAAATAAAGAGATGGTTATGCCTGGTGACACTGTTACTTTTAAGGTAAAATTACTTTCGGCAATTGCCATGGATCAAGGTTTGCGTTTTGCGATTCGTGAAGGCGGAAGAACTGTCGGAGCAGGTGTTGTAACAAAGATTGTTAAATAATTTCGTTTAGATCCTTAAATAATATATTTTATGGCTGATGTAGTACCAACAAAGAAAGCTGACAGTAAACAACGAATCCGGATTCGCTTAAAGGCATATGATCATAAGGTAATTGATCAAGCCGCTAAGCAGATTATCGATACAGCTTTACGTACTGGAGCAACGCTCTCTGGTCCAATCCCACTACCTACCGAACATAGTGTTTACACTGTCATAAAAAGCCCCCATGTTTATAAAAAAAGTCGTGAGCAATTTGAAATGCGGATTCACAAACGACTAATTGATGTTTTTGACCCGACACCTAAGACAGTTGATTCATTGATGAATCTAAGTTTACCGGCCGGTTGTGACGTTGAAATAAAGATGTGACCACTCTTAAAATTAGAATTTGTTCGAACTTATTGAAACTTATAGGCATGTAGAATTAACAACACATTGACAGAGGTCAATGTTTCGTGCTAATCTATAATGGTTTTAAGGCTATAAATTAACTTGGTCTAAAGGAAGGTCGAGGATTTACATCTGTCGAAACCACCTATAACCAAGTTTATTTATTGTCAACACTAAGTAAATAAACTAACGGAAGTTGGTAATGAAGGCCATTATTGCTCGTAAAATCGGCATGACAAATGTCATCAATCCTGATGGCAGCGTTGAGCCTATTACTTTAATTTCGGCTACAGCTAATACTGTCACGCAGATTAAAACAATCGAACGGGATGGCTACAATGCTCTTCAAGTTGGCGCAGAACAAACCAAACGTATTAAAAAACCGCAGGTTAACCATTTTAAAAATAGTAAGACCCAACCAAAAATTGTCCGTGAATTTCGTATTGACGAACTTGATGACGAAATAAGCCTTGGCTCAAAAATTAATCTAACCGATTTTGAAATTGGCAATAAGGTTAAAGTTACTGGCTTAAGTAAAGGAAAAGGCTGGGCCGGCACCATCAAACGACATAATTTTCAACGAGGCCGAAAAACACATGGTGGCAGAAGCTATCGCCGAGTTGGCTCAATTGGTTCGATGTATCCCCAAAAAATATTTAAAGGCAAGAAAATGCCTGGACAAATGGGAAATACCCAAATTACTATACGGAATTTGACTGTTAGTTTGGTGGATAGCGAGCACAATATAATTGGTTTGAAGGGGTCTGTACCCGGTCCGAAAAATACTGTCTTGATAGTGAAGGGTGAATCCTAATGACGGCTGTGAAATATTCCAAAACCGGTACAAAATTGTCTACGGCGGTAAAGCTTCAGACAAATGTTTTTGGGTTAGTGCCCGAAAACCATGAATTACTGAAGGCTGCATATTTGACTTATTTAGCCGATATTCGAAATAACTTAGCAGTTACTAAAACACGCGGTTTGGTAAGAGGTGGTGGAAAAAAGCCATGGCGTCAAAAAGGTACTGGCCGAGCTCGTTTTGGTTCAACACGTAATCCTATCTGGCGAGGCGGCGGTGTCGTATTCGGTCCGACTGGGAATGAAAACTACACACGAAAATTATCAAAACAACAGAAGAATCAAGCGCTTCGACAGGCTTTAAGTCTGGCCGATAAAGAAAATCGGATTATTTTAGTAGATGAATTTGATCGCAAATCGGCCAAAGTTAAAATTATGCAGAATTATTTAAATAAACTTTCTGCTCAAGGTTCGATTTTATTAATTGTCGACACCAAAGCAGATGCTATTATGCGCTCGACGACAAACTTGCCAACAGTTAAAGTTGTGACAGCAAATTATTTGACGGTTTTTGACGTGCTTAATGCTGATTGTTTGGTATTCGAACAGGTTGCACTAGATGCTGTCCATAAATGGCTGGGGGGAGATAAGTCATGAACCGGACAACTTTGCCATTACAACCTAGGTTAAGTGAAAAAGCTTACGGTTTAAGTCAAGCTAACAATGTTTATGTTTTTGACGTACCACGTAATGCTAACCGACAATCAATTGCTGCTGCAGTAAGTTCACAGTTTGAAGTTACTGTACTTAGAGTAAATGTTACCAACCATAAAGGAAAAGCCAAGCGGACCCTAAGCAAGAATGGTCGACGTAGCACTAAGGGCATGCAATCAGATTTGAAAAAAGCTTATGTTGTTTTAAAGAAAGGGAATACTTTACCGTTTTTCGCAAGCATAGCCGAAGAAGAAGCTAAGCAAAAAGCAATTGATGAAAAAGCTGCTAAGACTACTGCTAAAGAAACAACAAAAGAGAAACAACACCGTTTCCGACGTCCTAGTAAGAAAGAGCAGGAGTCATAATCATGAAAGCCTATTTACCTACCACACCTGGTCAGCGTGGTATGACAACCCAAGACAAACACGACCTTACTACTTCTAAGCCATTGCGTTCATTGATAGTAATAAAACGCCGAGGCAGTGGTCGGAATAATCAAGGTAGAATTACTGTCCGTCATCAAGGTGGTGGCGCCAAACAGTTTTACCGGATGGTTAATTTTAAACTTGAAGCTGGCCTAAAAGGTGTCATTGAACAAATTGAATATGATCCTAACCGATCGGCAAGGATTGCTCGACTTAAAGATCAAAACGGCCATTATCACTATATTATTGCCGCCAACGGTATGAAAGTTGGCCATGTCATCGTGAGTGGTGAGGATGCACCAGTTGAGAATGGCAATCGTCTCCCGCTTAAAAATATGCCGGTGGGAAGTGTTATTCATGCTATCGAACTACAACCTGGTGGGGGTGCCCAACTGGCTCGTAGCGCTGGAAATAGAGCTCAGCTACTAGCTAAAGAGAATAACTATGCCCAGGTCCGCTTGCCTAGTGGTGAAGTTCGGTCCATAAACGTTAATTGTACCGCCAGTTTGGGTGTTGTTAGTAATGAGCAGCACCAGAATGTTAAACTTGGCAAAGCTGGTCGAAAAAGACACATGGGTATTCGACCAAGTGTCCGGGGTGTAGTTATGAATGCTGTTGATCACCCCCATGGTGGCGGTGATGGCGGAAAACATGGTGTTGGCGGTAGCGTTGATTATGGTTCAGCACCGAGAACACCTTGGGGCCAAAAAACTATTGGTTATAAAACCCGTCTACGTAAGAGCACGACTAAGTATATTATAAGAAGTCGCCATGAAGCTAAGAGGAGATAGGAATAAGTTATGAGCCGTTCATTGAAAAAAGGACCATTTATTGATTTCAAACTGGCTAAGAAATTAGCGCGATTAAGTGCTGATGATCGAACGATTGTCAAAACTTGGGCTCGAGCCAGTTCTATTGCGCCGGAATTTGTTGGCCGGACTATCGCAGTTCATAACGGCAAAGTTCATGTACCGGTTTTTATTACAGAGAATATGGTTGGTCATAAGCTAGGTGAATTTTCGCCAACCCGTAAATTTCGCAGCCATGGCGGTAAATTAGCCAAAAGCCAGCAAACTGATCGAACAGAAAGATCCGAAAGGTAAATTATGGCAGTTAAAGCTATCGCCAAAGGAGTACGTATTAGCCCAAGAAAATTGGTGCCAATAGCCTCGTTAGTTCGCGGTCGAAGCGTTGATGATGCCCTTGTAATATTGGCAAATACACCGAGGAATGGGGCGATTGCAATTCGCAAAACAATTGAAAGTGCCCGAGCCAACGCCGATTATAATCATAACTATTTGCCTGCAACATTAAAAATCATCGAGATCAGTGTTACTCCATCCATACGTTATAAAAGATTTCGGTTGGTGTCGCGCGGTGTGCCTCATCCCTATCAACACCGAACGTCTCACATCAGAGTTGTAGTAGATGGCGATATTCGTCAACCCAAGAAAACGACTAAGGCGGTGGCCGCCAAGGAGAAAAAATAATGGGCCAAAAAGTTAATCCGACTTCTATGCGGCTTCAAGTCAATAAAGACTGGCGAAGTAAATGGTTTGCAAATAAAAGAGACTATGCAAAATTTTTGGGCAATGATTTACGTGTTCGCCAAATTATCCAAGATAAAGTCGGATCTCGTGGTGCGATCAACAAGGTTGATATTGAACGTTCACCGAACTTAGTATCAATCACAATCAGTACGGCGAAAGCCGGTGTAGTCATTGGTCGAGGCGGGCAAGGCGCCCAAGAACTTAAAGACTTAGTAGAAAAAATCTATGGTATACCAACTCGAGTAAATATTGAAGAAGTTAAAAAGCCGGATTTATTCGCTAAGTTAGTAGCTGAGAATATTGCCCACCAGTTGGAGCGAAGAATGTCTTTCCGACGAGCCATTAAATCAGCCGCCGAATCAACCATGCGGGCAGGCGCCAAAGGCGTCAGAATCCAAGTAGCCGGTAGATTAAACGGTGCCGAAATGTCCCGTCGGGAAAAAGAAGTTCAAGGAAGTGTGCCATTGCATACCCTAAGAGCAGATATTGATTATGCCCAAGTTGATGCTAAAACTAACGCCGGAATTATTGGCGTTAAAGTATGGATCTATAAAGGTGAGGTAACCTAAAATGTTAATTCCTAGCCGGACTAATCACCGAAAAGTGCGCAAGGGCCGTATTCGCGGCGTGGCAACTAGCGGTGAGAACATTGCTTATGGAGAGTACGCCTTACAGGCTCAAGGTTGTGATAGGATTTCTTCCCGTCAAATTGAAGCTGCCCGGCAGGCAATGACTCGTCATGTCAAACGTGGTGGGAAAATCTGGATTCGTATCTTCCCGCATATCCCAGTAACTCGTAAGCCTTTGGCTGTCAAAATGGGCAGCGGTAAAGGTAATCCAGAATTTTTTGTGGCTAAGGTTCGCCCCGGGACAATACTATTTGAAATGCAGGGTGTATCTGAGGATGTCGCTCGCGAGGCAATGCGTTTAGCAGCCAATAAACTGTCTGTAAAAACGAAGTTTCTAAGTAAGGATGAAGTGTAATGAAGATAGTTGATATAAGAAAGCTTTCAACTACAGACCTTACAGTAGAAAGCACCAAACTGCGCGAGGAAATCACGGCTTTGCGGCGCCAGAATTACTTAGGCGAAACCCACAATGTCCGGTTAATTCGATCTAAACGGAAAGATCTAGCACGCATGTTAACAGTACTCGGCGAACAATTAGCGAAGGAGAAAGTATAATGGCAAAATCAATTATTGGTGTTGTAACATCTGACAAGCCTGACAAAACGATCATTATTTCAGTGCAGACCAAAAAAATGAACAAACTGTATAAACGCCAATATTTATCAACTAAAAAATTTAGCGTTCACGATGAAAAGAATGAGGCAAAGATCGGCGACACAGTTTCGATTGTTGCTAGCCGCCCATATAGTGCACATAAACATCATGCCCTTAAACAGGTTATTTCACGGGCTGTATTACAAAAGGACGATATTGCGCCAATTGCCGAAGAAGTAGTTGAAGAGGAAAAAACATGATTCAACAGGAAACCAGACTCACTGTTTGCGATAACTCCGGTGCCAAGGAAGTGCTCTGCATTAGAGTGCTGGGTGGTTCTAGGCGGCGTTATGCTCGGGTTGGCGATGTAATTGTTTGCACGGTCAAGGATGCAAGTCCAAGTGGCAACCTAAAGAAGAAATCGGTAGTTCGAGCAGTGGTAGTTAGAACTAAAGACATGATTCGCCGGAAAGATGGTTCAACAATTCGTTTTGACGATAACGCCGTAGTAATTATTGATGATGAAAAACAACCCAGAGGAACTAGAATATTTGGTCCGGTTCCCAGAGAATTACGCGAACGAGGATATAACCGGATTATCAGTTTAGCTTCGGAGGTACTTTAGAATGATTAAAAAACTGTATAAAATCCGCCTAAAAAAGAATGATGTAGTAGTAGTTAGGAATGGTAAATATAAAGGCCAGACCGGCAAAATTATTGCTACCCACCCCAAAGATAATAAGGTCACGGTTGAAGGCATCAATATTGTTAAAAAACATATGAAACCTAATCGCCAGTATCCTCAGGGTGGAATTGTAGAGATTACTAAACCGCTGAATGTAAGTAAGGTCGGAATTATGGATCCAGCTACTAAAAAACCAGTGCGCATTAAATACAGCATTCATCAGGATGGTAAAAAAGTCCGCGTATATGCTTCAAACAGTAAGGAAATCGTTTCATGAGTGACAAACCTACAATTAAGAAAACACCAGACACAGCTCGCCTATATTTGTTGTACAAGCAGCAATTAGTCGATGAGTTACAAGCAGAACTACACTTGAAAAATCGCCACGAAGTACCGCGATTAGAAAAAATAGTTATAAATGCTGGCTTAGGGCGAGCGCAAGACGATAAAAAAGCAATAGAGGTTGCTAATAATACTATTAGGAAAATTACTGGGCAACAGCCCCAACCAACGATTGCCAAAAAATCGATTGCTAGTTTTAAATTGCGCCAAGGTAGTAAAATCGGCCTTAAAGTAACGCTTCGCGGCACCCGGATGTACGAATTTCTGGATCGCTTAATTAACATTATTTTACCCAGGTTACGAGATTTTCATGGGCTAAGTCTGGAAGCTTTTGATAACACCGGAAATTATAGTCTTGGATTTGTAGACCAATCCGCATTCCCAGAATTATCATTTGAAGAAACATCACCAGCGCACGGGCTTCAGGTCGGACTAGTAATAAGATGTAAAAACCCAGCTCATTCCCGAGTGTTATTAGAAAAATTTGGTATACCATTTGAAAAGGAGAACAAGTAATGGCTAAAAAATCAAGTATTGTGCGTGATCAAAAACGTCAGAAAATGATAAATCATTATGCCGCTAAACGGGCTGAGTTAAAAGCAATTGGTGATTTTGAAGGATTGGCTCGATTGCCACGGAATTCTTCTCCTACCAGATGGAAAAATCGCTGTACCGAAACCGGCCGGCCAAGAGGGTATATGAGACAGTTCGGTTTAAGTCAGATAAGTTTTCGCGAACACGCAAGCAAAGGAGAAATACCAGGTGTTACAAAGTCAAGTTGGTAAAAAGGTAAATCATGAGTAAAGTTTCAACAGACCCCATCGCAGATATGTTAACCAGAATTCGTAATGCTGTAGCTGCCCGTCAGCCACGGATTATCGTTCCTCATTCTAAAGTTAAGGAATCGATTGCTCAATTACTGAAAAAAAGCGGCTTCATCAATGATTTATCTGTTTCCGGTAAAACACCTGACAAGATCATTACACTGGTTATTAATGATAGCGACGACAATGCCCGGATTAATGAATTAATTCGATTGAGTACACCCGGTCGGCGACAATATAGCGGTAGCAAAGAAATTCCTACCTTTAAGAGAGGTCGCGGGATTGTAATTGTATCAACCAGCCGTGGAATCTTGACTGGCGAAGAAGCTAAGAAACTCGGTATAGGCGGAGAATTAATCTGTAAAATATATTAAACAGAGCTAGGATTATTTATGAGTCGGATAGGTAAACTACCAATAAAAATTCCCCAAGGTGTAACAGTTACTGTTAACACCGATGCTATCGTGGTTACTGGCCCCATGGGTAGTCTTGAGCAATTTACTATGCCCAACCTAAGTGTTAAGCAAGAAGCTGATAACTTAATTGTTGTAAGATCTAATGAGGAACGAATGACGCGGGCCCAGCACGGCTTACTACGCTCCTTGATTAACAATATGATCATCGGCGTGAGCCAAGGTTTTAAGAAACAACTAGAAATCAATGGCGTTGGTTTTAGAGTGGCCTTAAATGGTTCTGACTTAAGATTTAATTTGGGTTTTTCCCACGAGGTTAATTACAAAATACCAACTGGGATAACAGTAAGTATTGAGCAAAACATTATTACAGTCAGTGGTATCAGTAAACAACAAGTTGGTCAAGTTGCTGCCGATATCAGGGCCCTTAAGAAGCCGGAACCATATAAGGGCAAGGGCATCAAGTACGTTAATGAGCATATTATTCGTAAGAGCGGTAAATCAGGAAAAGAGAAGGCATAATGGACAGATTAGAGCATAAATATCGTAAACAATCTTTGCGTCGCAATCGGGTTCGATCTCGTATATCTGGTAATGCAAATCGACCAAGATTGAGTGTTAATATCAGCAATCGTTATATTAACGCTCAACTCATTGACGACGAGCTAGGGAAAACTTTGGCTTATGTATCTTCTGTGGGTCGGAAAGAGAATACTACACTCAGTGAACAAGCAGCTTGGGTGGGTCAAGAAATTGCCAAGAAAGCTCAAGCACTAAAGGTTAAAAATATTGTTTTTGATAGAGGAAGTCATCTGTACCATGGTCGTATTAAAGTATTAGCTGATACAGCTCGAGAGAAAGGATTGGAATTCTAATGCCAGACAACAGAAAAGATTCCAGAAATAGACGCCCAGACGCGTCTCAGGAAGATAAACAGTTTGATGAAAGAGTTGTCCAAGTTGATCGTATCGCTCGAGTAGTTAAAGGCGGTCGTCGTTTCCGTTTCCGCGCGTTGGTAGTAATTGGTGATCATAAAAAACGAGTTGGTATCGGTATTGCTAAAGGCGCCGATGTCTCGACTGCAGTTACCAAGGCCAACGAAGCCGCTAGGAAACATCTAATTACAGTACCAGTTTATAAAGGTACTTTGCCGCACGAAGCTGAAGTAAAATTTAGCGGGTCACGAATTTTAATAAAACCAGCCCGTCCCGGCACTGGACTAATCGCCGGAGGTGTCATAAGAACCATTTTGGAGGTAGCTGGCATCAATAACGCTTTAAGTAAATCGCTTGGCTCATCCAATAAGACCAATACGGCTTACGCGACAATTAAAGCATTAGAAAGCATGAGACCATCCAGCCAATGGGTCACTACAATGCATCGAGCTAGCCTAGAAGGAAAGACAGTTGTAGTTGATAAAATAGTTGACAGCAAAAAAATCAAACCCGTTGCTAAGACTAAAAGCTTACCTAAAAAGGAGCTAGTTAAATGAAATATAACGACCTAAAACTTAATCGACAGAAGAAACCTAATCGAGTTGGTCGGGGAATTGCTGCTGGTCAAGGTAAAACTGCTGGTCGTGGCACTAAAGGTCAAAAATCTAGAACTGGCTATTCAATGCGTCCTGGATTTGAAGGTGGACAAAACCCACTTATGCAGCGGTTACCAAAATTGCATGGTTATCGAGCCTTAAAGCCAAAGGCAGAAGTTGTATATACCGAACAGTTAAATCAATTTTCGGGTAAATCTGTAGATACAGCATTGCTAGCTAGCCATGGCTTAGTTTCTAGTCAGTGGGTTAGAGTTAAACTTATAGTTAAAGGTGAGGTTACTGCTAAAGTTAACGTAAAACTACCAGCGGCGAGCCAATTAGCTATTCAGCAGATTGAAACAGCTGGTGGTAGTTTTGAAGTTGAAAAAAGGCAACCAATAGCTAAGCAGGGAAAACCAGCAAGTGATAAAAAAATTCATACCAAGGTATCTGTTAAAGCTTAAACAGCATACTGTATACTGAGAGGGTTAGAGGTGTAATTTTAGTATGAACTGGAAAATTATCGGGCGATCATTGAAAAACTCCGATATGCGGAAGAGAATTCTGGCGGTTCTTGGCATATTACTGGTATTCCGGATTTTAGCACATCTGCCAGTCCCGCTTAGTAATCCGAAAACTCTACAGCAAGTACTAACCAATCTATTTAATTCTTCGCAAACACCTCAATTCCTGAGTTTCATGAACGTGTTAAGCGGTGGTGCTTTAGCCAACTTTTCAATAATGCTGGCAGGGCTAGGGCCGTATATCAATGCCTCAATCATTATGCAGCTTTTAACTAAAGCTTTGCCTAAGCTTGAAGCACTGCAAAAAGAAGGTGAATTTGGTCAGAAGAAAATTAATCAATATACCAGAATACTGACTTTTCCCTTGGCAATCATCCAATCCATTGGTTCAATTTATTTAATTCGAGAGGCAGCTCAACAGATCAGCGGTGCCGGAGATATTACCGCTAACGCCTCTTTGGGTAGATGGATACTGATGGTTGCATCTCTGACCGGCGGTTCGATGCTATTGATGTGGCTTGGTGAACTTATTACCGAAAAGGGACTTGGCAATGGCATATCGTTAATAATTACAGTTGGTATAGTTGGTCGTTTACCCCAGACAATTGATAACATATTAAAATTATCCGTCGGTAAGGCTCATAAATTAAAACTGTTCGGCGGTGTATTGCCTTTTAATAAGTTTCAATTAATGTACGGTGCAATTATTGTAGCAGTTATTATTTTTGTGACTTTTTTGGTTGTGAAATTAAACGAAGCGTCGCGGCGCTTAACAGTCCATTACGCTAAGCGTGTCCAAGGAAACCGGACCTATGGCGGTATCACAACTACTCTACCAGTTAAACTTATCGCCGCCGGAGTAATCCCAATTATATTTGCTGTGGCTTTTTTGAGTGTGCCAAGTTTTGCAGCGCAGTTGATGATTCATGCTAAAAGCATACATTTAGAGCATATTGGGAATGATATTTATACTTGGTTTCAATCTCCGACCTACGGCAGTTTTACTAAAGGAGGAATACACCCCTATGTTTACCCCTTAGCTTATTTCTTATTAGTATTTGTATTTACATTTTTCTATACCAATGTGACGTTTAATTCCAAAGATATTGCCGAAAATCTGCAAAAACAAGGTGGCTTTATTGAGGGCGTCCGATCAGGCAACCAAACCGAGAAGTATCTAAGTAGAGTAGTTAATCGAGTTACTTTATTCGGCGCGATTAGTCTTGGTTTACTGGCTGTTTTACCTGTGATTGCTCAATCATTTATTAATGCCAGTATAACTATCGGTGGTACAAGTGTATTAATTCTAGTATCGGTCTCACTTGAAACCCTTAGAGCGGTGGAATCACGAGCTCTAATGGTTACTTATGATCAATATTCCGAACCGAGCTTTTTCACAGAAGCCAGTGACCATAATCGTTTAGATAAACCTAAACGGCGACTATTACCGCGCAGACATCGACAGCCCACTGTCAATGAACCAAAAAAAGGCAGTTACATTCCTTAACGCCCAATCAATAAAACACTTTACAATCAGTGGTGGCTAATGGTATACTCAATATCTGTTATATTTATGACTGCCAATAAAGAAGTCATTGAGTTGACTGGAACTGTTATTGAGGCCTTACCAGGTACTCAGTTCAGAATAGAGCTTGAAAACGGTCATAAAATTATAGCTCATATCGCCGGTAAAATGCGAAAACATTATATTCGAATTGTGCCTGGCGATAGCGTTACGGTTGAGTTAACCCCGTACGATCTCACAAAGGGTAGAATCACGTATCGCAATGCATAAATCTAAAGCAGTGTGTCATTGAACACGTGTAGGAGCAATGATCCGCATGAAAGTGCGTGCAAGTGTTAAAAAGATTAGTCCTGACGATAAAGTAGTGCGTCGAAAAGGTCGAATCTATATAATCAACAAACTTAAGCCGAAGCATAAGCAACGGCAAGGTTAATTATGGCTCGAATTTCAGGTGTTACAATCCCCAGTAATAAGCAAGTTCAAGTAGCTTTAACTTATATTTATGGAATTGGTCAGAAAATCAGTCAAGATATCTTAACCTCAGCTAAAGTCGAGCCAACAATAAGAGTTAATAAATTAACCGATGCGGAAATATCACGCATTCAAGAAGTGATTAATAGTAATTTTACAGTCGAAGGTGAGCTGCAACGGATTGTTAGTGGCAATATCAAACGGCTAAAGGATATTAAGTCTTACAGAGGAACTCGACATCAAGCAAATTTACCTACCAGAGGACAACGGACCAGAACTAATGCACGTACCAGACGAGGACGAAAAATAACAGTCGGCGGAACGGCTAGGAAGGTTCCAACGAAAACTTAAACGGTATTTTATATGGCTGACGAAGAACCACAAGTAACCAAAGTTGAACCAGTAGCAGAAGAAGCGCCAAAGCCCGTAGTCAAGAAGAAAAAGGCTAAACGGATAGTCTCTGCTGGTCAGGTTCATATTTTAGCGACTTTCAATAACACGTTAGTTGCTTTCACCGATCCCAAGGGTAATCTGCTAGCTTCTTCGAGTGCAGGAGCTTGTGGCTTCCGAGGTTCTAAAAAGGGTACAGCCTATGCCGCTCAAGTAGCATCGGAGAAAGCTGCTCAAATCGCTAAAGCCGATTACAATCTCAGTAAAGTTGATGTTTTTGTAAAAGGTATTGGGCTTGGAAGAGATTCTGCCATTCGTGGTCTGCAAAACTATAATATTCAAGTCGAATCAATCCACGAGGTTACAGGAATACCGCACGGTGGCGTTAGACCACCTAAGGCACGTCGAGTATAGGAGAAATTATGGCTAGAGATATGCAATCGATTGTAAAAATGAGTCGGCGCGAAGGTTACGCGCTTCACCCCAAAGCTTTTAAGGCTTTGGTCAAACGTTCCTCTCCGCCAGGCCAACAGCAGGGAAGAAATAGTCGGACAAAATCTAGCCAATATGCCTTGCAATTGCGCGAAAAACAAAAAGTCAAAAGGCTATACGGGCTGCTAGAAAGACAGTTTAGCAATGTAATGAAAAAAGCTTCGCGCAGTCGTGGTCAATCTGGAGAAGTTTTATTGCGATTGTTAGAGCAACGCTTTGATAATGCTGTTTATCGAGCCGGTTTTGCAACTAGCCGTCGATCAGCTAGACAACTTGTCACGCATGGTCACTTCACTTTAAATGGACGCCGGATTAACATCCCATCAATAGAATTAAGAATCGGCGATCAATTAGCGGTTCGTGAGCAAAGTCGAAACACCGAATATTTTAAGAAAATAGATGATGTTAGCCCTAGTCCAAGCGATATACCTGATTGGATGAAAGTTAATCGTAAAAAATTTGAAGTATCTATTACCGGCTTACCGTCTCGCACCGACGCTGAGCCAGATATTAATGAATCTTTAATCGTAGAGTATTATTCACGCTAAAAGGAGAGTATTTCATGCCAAATGTTATTCATACACCAAGTCTCGTTAATGTAAATGACCACAGTGAAACAAGTGCGACCTTTACTGTAGAGCCTCTTTATAGCGGTTATGGTATGACTTTAGGTAATAGCTTGCGACGAGTATTACTTTCAAGTATTGCCGGTGCAGCGATTACTAGTTTTAATGTCGAAGGTATCAGTCACGAATTTACAACGATCCCAGGTGTCAAAGAAGACGTTGTTGATATTATGCTTAATCTAAAAGGTGTGCGCTTCCGAGTCTTCAGCGATGAACCACAAACCTTACGCTTAGTGAAAAAAGGTAAAGCAGTTGTAACTGCCAAAGACATTTCAACCAATGCCGATGTTGAAATAGTTAATCCAAAACATGTTATTGCCACAATTGATGACAATAAAGCTACCCTAACTATGAATCTGACTGTTGAGAGTGGGCGAGGTTATCGAACAATCGAAGAGGAATCAGAGCTAAAAAATACCAGCATGATCGGACTAGACGCTATCTTTAGCCCAGTAATACGCGTACGTTACAAAGTTGAAAATACTCGTGTTGGTCAGGCCACGGATTTAGACAAGCTACTTATAACCATAGATACTGACGGTTCAATTACACCTCGTGAAGCATTTGAAGAAGCTGCTGCCATTCTTGTTAATCAGTATGCGGCCTTAGCTGGACAAACCAAAGTCGAATCAAGCCCTCACATTGGTATTAATAATGATAGCCAAACAGCTTTTGAAGGTGATGAACCGACTGAATTACTTACTCCTATAGATGATCTTAATCTATCGGCGCGTACCACCAACGCCTTAATCAATAATGACATCCACACCCTAAAAGATCTGTTTAGCCTTAGCGATGCTGAACTTCGTGACCTGAAAGGGTTCGGCAGTAAAGCACTTGAAGAAGTAAAAGATAAGTTAGCTGAACTGGAAC